>NZ_JBHVEG010000130.1:0-18228 GCF_042802395.1 Promicromonospora sp. NPDC057488 | reverse complement strand
CAACTCGAGTTGCCGATCACCTGACCTTTTACCGATCGCGCGCGTACGGCTTACGCCGCGCGCGCCGCTCTGTGCCGGATGGCGCGGGCGTAGTCGGCGCGTGGGACGTGTGGCGTCACGTGGAGCACCATGCCGGCCTCGGCCGGGGTGCGGTCCGCCTTGTGCGAGTTGCACTCGTAGCAGGCGGCCACGAGGTTCATCCACGTCGAGGGCCCGCCACGGGACCGCGGCAGGATGTGGTCCACGGTCTCGGCGGGGCCACCGCAGTAGGCGCACAGGCCGTCGCGTCGCTTGACGCCGAGCTTGGTGCACGCGGGCGCCCCGCCCGACTTGTAGAGCCACCGCATCGTCACGTACCGGACCAGCCGCAGCACGCGCGGTAAGGGGAACGGCCCGAAGGAGCGGCCGTCGACCGCCTCCTCCACGACCGCGACCTCGCGCACGAGCATGTGGATGGCGTGCCGGACCGATACCCGGTGCAGCGGCTCGTAGCCGGCATTGAGGACTAGGACGTCGGCCACGGGCCTGCTCCTTCCGGTGAGCTTGTCGTCTCGGTTCTTCTTGTCCTTCGGATGGTGCTCAGGGCGCTGCGCTCCTGGGCCCGGGACGACAAGAGCCGCCCGGGAACAGGGGTCCCGAGGCGGCTCACGTTCACTGGTCCGGCAGAACCGGATCAGGAGCGTATGGCGCCCCGGATGGCCTCGCGGCCGTCCCAGAGGTGCTGCGCTGTGGTCGGGAAGGACGAGGCGGTGGCGGCACTGGCCTTGCTCAGGCCTGCGGCCCGGTACGCGATGCTCGTGCGAACCATCGTGGATCTCTTCCTTTCCCGTTTCTTGAAGTGGCTGGTGAGGTTGCTGTTCGTGGTGCTGTCGGCGGTACCCGAGACGCGGGGCAGGCGGTCACTGACACACAACCTGCCGCCACGGCGCGGAGTCCGTGTGTGAAGAAAGGTACAACGAGGACTTGACAGCGTCTATGGCTTTTCCGGAACTGCAACCCAAGGATGCATCAAGAAACCGGCGTGGCGCGGTCCCGCGGCGTGTCGCGGGCCGCCGCGAGCTCGGCCTGCACGGCGGCGAGCTGCGCCCGGATCGCGCGCAGCTCGGTCATCACCTCGGCGTCGTTCTTCTCCTCGTGCTCGGCGAGGTCGTCGATGCTCTCCATGCCGCTGACGACCACGGCGATGAACAGGTTCAGCACCGCGAACGAGACCACCAGGATGAACACGACGAAGAAGATCCACGCCATGGGCTCGTGCACCATGACGTCGTCCGCGATGTCCGGCCACGCCTCGCCGGTCATCACCTGGAACAGCGTGAACGCCGTCGTGCCCAGGTCGCCGAAGTGCTCGGGCGAGACCGTGCGGTACAGGCTGGTCGCGATCACCACCGACACGTACATCACCAGGAGCAGCAGCGCGCCCACGGAGCCCATGCCCGGCACGGCCGCGATCAGGCCGTTGACGACCCGCTTCATCGACGGCACGGAGTCGGTCAGGCGCAGCACGCGCAGCACCCGCAGGGCGCGCAGCACCGCGAGCGGCCCGGTGGCCGGTATCAGGGCGATCCCCACCACGACCAGGTCGAACACACTCCACGGGTCCCGGAAGAACCGGGGCCCGTGGGCGATCAGGCGCAGGGAGATCTCGGCGACGAAGAACCACAGCATCACGTCGTCGACGACCTGCAGCACCTCGTCGACGGGTCCGTCGACGACCGACGTCTCCGCGCCGAGCACCACGGCGTTGGCGATGATCACCCCGAGCACCACGCGCTGGAAGCGCTGGTGGTCCACCAGCCTGCGCAGGTGCTCGCGAACTGGCACGCCACCGACCGACATCCGGACTCCTTTCAAGGGTTTTGTCCGGAATGCAGAGTAACTGTCGGTCGGTGGTGGGCGCGGCGCGGTCCGGCGCCTACCAGCTCACGGGCTCCCGGATGATCGGGCAGGTCATGCAGTGCCCGCCGCCCCGGCCGCGGCCGAGCTCGCCGCCCGCGATCTCGATCACCTCGATGCCGGCCTTGCGCAGCAGGTCGTTCGTGGTCGTGTTGCGGTCGTAGGTGAACACGACGCCCGGTTCGACGGCGACCGAGTTGTTGCCGCTGTCCCACTGCTGGCGCTCAGACTCGTAGACGTCGCCGCCGGTCTCGATGACCCGCAGCCGGCCCAGCCCGGAGACCTTGCCGACGACGTCGAGGAACGACGAGGCGCCGGCGTCCGTGACCGAGACGCCGATCGGGCCGGAGTCCGGGCGCAGCACGAACGGGTGCACGCGGTCGACGATGCGCGGGTACACGGTGACGGTGTCGACGTCGACGAACGTCATGATCGTGTCCAGGTGCATGGCCGCGCGCAGCCGGGGCATGCCCGCCACGACGATCTGCTCGGCCGCGCCCGCCTCGAACAGGGAGGCGGCGACCTGCGTGATCGCCTGGCGGGAGGTGCGCTCGCTCATGCCCATGAGCACGGTCCCGTTGCCGATCGGCATGATGTCGCCGCCCTCGAAGGTGGCCTCGCCGTGGGTGGTCTCCGGGTCGCCCCACCACACGCGGCTGCCCACGAAGTCGGGGTGGAATGAGTAGATCGCCTTCATCAGCAGCGTCTCGTCCCGGCGCGCCTGCCAGTACAGCGGGTTCAGCGTGAGGCCGCCGTAGATCCAGCAGGTCGTGTCGCGCGTGAACAGGGTGTTCGGGAGCGGGGGCATGAGGTACTCGCGGGCGTCCGGGCTGAGGTCCGCCAGCGCGCGGAAGCCAGGCGGCAGCTCGGGGACGTCGGCCACGGCCAGGCCGCCGATCAGGTACCGCGCGAGCTCGTGCTCGGGCAGCGACTCCAGGTACTCGCGCGTGGCCTCGACCAGGCCGTTGCCCACGATCTCGGGCACGATCTTGCGGTCGAGCAGCCAGTCGCGGGCGCCCGGCACGCGCAGCGTCTGCGCGAGCAGGGCGTGCAGCTCGACGACGTCGACGTCGCGGTCGCGCAGCTCGGTCACGAAGTCGGCGTGGTCCTGCTGGGCGCGCTCGACCCACAGCACGTCGTCGAACAGCAGGTCGGCCGAGTTGGACGGGGTGAGGCGCTGGTGGGCCAGGCCCGGCGCGCAGACCAGCACCTTGCGCAGACGGCCCACCTCGGAGTGGACGCCGTACGCCGACGAGGGTGTGCCGGCCGGGGGTGTGATGTCGATGGTGTTCATCGGGCGCCTACGGTACTCAACCGGCCGCCGTCGTGCCGAGCAGCGAGCCCAGCGCGAAGGTGGCGCCCAGCGCCAGCGCCCCGCCGACGACGACGCGCGCCGTGGCGCGCACCCGCGGCGCGTCGCCGATCCAGGCCGCGAGCCAGCCGGTGCCCGCCAGCGCGGCGAGCACCACGACGAACGTGACGCCGACGCGCCAGGGCTCGGGGATCAGGAGCACGGCGGCGAGCGGCAGCACGGCGCCGAGCGTGAACGCGACGGCCGAGGCGAGCGCGGCGTGCCAGGGGCTGACCACGCCGTCCTCGTCGATGTTGAGCTCGGCCTCCAGGTGCGCGGTCAGCGCGTCGTGCTCGGTGAGCTCGATCGCGACCTGGCGTGCGGTGGCGGGGGACAGGCCCTTGGCCTCGTAGATCGCGGCGAGCTCGGCGAGCTCCTCCTGCGGCATCTCGGCGAGCTCGGCCTTCTCCTTGGCGATCAGGGCCTTCTGGGTGTCGGACTGGCTGGACACCGAGACGTACTCGCCGAGCGCCATGGAGATCGCGCCGCCGACGAGGGCGGCAAGGCCCGCGGTGAGGATCGGGCCGGTCTGCGACGTCGCCGCGGCGACACCGACGGCGACGGCGGCGACGGACACGATGCCGTCGTTCGCGCCGAGCACACCGGCGCGAAGCCAGTTCAGCCGCTCCGCGAGCCCGTTGGTGTGGGGCTCGTCGGGGTGCCCGACGGCGGTGGGGCCGCCGGTGTCCGGGCGCTCCGCGCCGGACGGTTCTGTGGTCATGGGCTCAGGCAACCAGGACTCCGGGTGTCGGGCCAACATCAGGCCCGACCTTGGGCAGCCTCACCTTGCCGTGGTGTCGGGTGCTGTGACCGGCTCGGCGGCCAGGGGCTCCGCGGTCCAGCTCGCCAGCATCGCGAGCGCGTCCTCCGAGCGAGATCCTTCCGGCGCCATGTAGACGACGATCTTCTGGTCGGCGGCTCCTGGCACGTCGAGGGCCTCATAGTCGACCGAGAGGGGACCTGCGACGGGATGGGTCAGGCGGATCGTGCCGAAGCCGCAGCGGTAGACGTCGTGGTCGGCCCAGAGCCGGCGGAAGTCTGCGCTCTTCACGGTGAGCTCGCCGACGAGCTCGTTGAGTGCCTGGTCGTCGGGGTGGGCACCGGCATCGGCACGCAGCACGGCGGCGGCCTCGGCGGCAATGGTCTCCCACTCGTCGTACAGGTCCCGCGCCTCGGGTGCCAGGAACGTCCAGCGTGCCATGTTGCGCTCGCGCCGGGGGACCACGCCGAGGTCGAAGAAGACGGCCCGGGCCAGCGAGTTCATCGCCAGGACCCGCATGCCCCGGCCCATGACGAGCGCGGGCGACGTGGTGAAGGCCGCGAGGGTCCGGCGCACGCTCGGGCGCACCCGCTCGGCGGCTGACCCGGCTGTGCGCCGGGAGAGGGGCTGGGCCTGCAGGGACACGAGCGCGAACAGGTACTCGCGCTCGGTCGGGTTGAGGCGCAGGACGTCGGCGACGGAGGAGAGTACGGCGTCGGACACCTGCCTGGTGCGTCCTTGTTCGAGACGGGCGTAGTAGTCGACGCTCACCCCGGCCAGCTGAGCCACCTCCTCACGGCGGAGCCCGGGCACGCGCCGCGCGCTAGCGGCGCCGTGCAGCGCGACCCGGGGCAGGCCGACGTCGGACGGGCGGAGCTTCGCCCGGCTCGCACGGAGGAATTCCTTGAGCTCGTCACTGCTGTCCATCCGCCCAGTGTGCGCCCTCGCGCACGGGTGCGGTCCGCCGAGGGTCGCACTGGCAGTCCTAGGCAGAACGGTGCCTGCCCGGCCGCTCCACGGACCGTCCCGGCTGGTTGTACTGGTCGAGGCCGCCGACCTGCGGGGCCCTTTCCGGAAGGAACTCTCATCATGAGCACGACTCAGAGCACGAACGATTACGACGTCGTCGTCGTCGGCGGTGGATCTGCCGGCGCGGTGCTGGCCAACCGGCTGAGCGCGGACCCGGGACGGTCGGTCCTGCTTCTGGAGGCAGGCACCGCCTACCCCACCGACGGCAACCCGGACGTCATCCTGAACCCCTCGATCGTCGGCGGCGACGCGGCCCACGACTGGGGCTACACCGCCCGCGGGACCGACCGCAACGGCGCCGTACCCGTCCCGCGCGGAAAGGTGCTGGGCGGCAGCTCGGCCGTGAACGCGACGGTGGCGCTGCGGGCGCGGAAGGACGACTTCGACAAGTGGGCCGCCCACGGGCTGACGGGCTGGTCCTTCGACGAGGTGCTGGAGACCTACCGGGCACTCGAGTCGACGCCTGACGGGGACGACCGGCTGCGGGGCCGGACCGGCCTGTTCCCGATCCGTCAGCGCGCCTACACGGAGCTCACTCCCGGCATGCGCGCCTTCGTCGACGCGAGCGTCGCGCAGGGTCTCAAGCGGATCGAGGACCCGAACGGCGCGGAGCAGGACGGCGTCGCGCCGAACCCCCTGAACACCGTGGACGGTGTGCGGCAGAGCACCGCGCTGACCTACCTGACCGACGACGTGCGCTCCCGCGCGAACTTGACGATCGTCGGTGGCGTCGAGGTCGACCGGGTCCTCTTCGACGGCGCCACCGCCGTCGGTGTCGTCGCCGCGGACGGCGAGGAGTATCGCGCCGATGAGGTCATCCTCTCCGCGGGCACGTACGGCAGCGCCTCGATCCTGCTGCGTTCCGGGGTCGGGCCGAAGGCAGAGCTCGAAGGCCTCGGGATCGAGGTCCTCGCGGACCTGCCCGTCGGCGAGCACCTGCAGGACCACCCCTTCTACTACAACGCGTACGCGCTGAAGGAGGAGGCGCTCGCGATGACGCCCGCCGCCGGCGCGCTCGTGTGGACCAGGTCGGCCGAGGCTGTCGGGGGCGAGCTCGACCTGCAGATCTCCGCCACCCACCTCATCGATCCCGCCTACAGCCCCACCGGCGGGGCGATCGTGCTCGCGATCGCCGTCGTACAGCCCGAGTCCACCGGCACTCTCCGCCTGCGGAGCCGGGATCCCCGGGTCGCGCCGGACATCGACCTCAACTTCCTGGCGACCCCGCGCGACCGGGTGCGCATGCTCGAGGGCGTGAAGCTCAGCCGTCGGATCGCCCGCACCACGGCCTTCGCCGAGGTGGTCGCGTCCGAGATGATGCCGGGCGAGCAGGTTCAGTCCGACGAGGACCTGGAGCGGGTGATCGACGAGCAGATCGCGTCCTACGCCCACCCCACCTCCACGGTGCCGATGGGTGGCGTCGACGACGCACGGGCCGTGGTGGACGGGGGAGGTGCGGTCCGCGGCCTCGCCGGGATCCGGGTGATCGACGCATCGATCATGCCGCTCGTGCCGTCGACGGCTACGAACCTGACGACGATCATGCTGGCCGAGCACATCTACCGGAACGCGCTGGCCGTGTAGGCGGCCTGTCGGGTGAGGAGCCCGGCCGGCCCGCGCCTACTTCGGGGTGCGCTCGCCGACCGGGACCTCGACCGTCAGCGTGTTGCCGTCCTGGGCGAGCGGGCACGTCCAGGCCGGGTCGTAGGCGCAGGACGGGTTGTAGGCGAAGTTGAGGTCGAGCACCAGGTCGCCGACGCCGAAGTCGTCGGGGCCGCCGCCCTCGCCGCCGTCCGACCCGCCGGTGTGCCCGAGCCAGGAGCCCTTGATCGTGTCGATGAGGTAGCGGCCGCCGCCGTAGGTGCCGCCGGGCGGGCCGGCCAGCGCGTCCTTGATCGGCACGAACAGGCCGCCGCCGTAGGAGGCGAGGCGCCAGACGTCGAGCGTGCCGAGGTCGCCCAGGGCGTCTGAGCCCAGCGCGACGGTGCCGAGCAGCTCGAACGGCACGACGCCGTCGGTCCCGGTGGGGACGTCGAGGCGGCGCGGGGCGCCGTCCGGCCCGGGCTCGGCGGGGACGATCGGGGCGCTCAGGCGCCAGGCCGGGTCGTACGGGGTGACGGTGAGCCCGGTGAAGCCGGCCCGCTCCTCGGGGAGGATGGGCGACACCGGGTGGGTCGCGAAGAGCTCGTCGCGCGCGGCGACCCACCCGGCGTGCGCCGCCGCCGGGCTGACGACGGCGCGGGTGCGGGCCTCGGCGTACAGCGCGAAGACGCGCCGTCGCCAGTCCGCGGTCTGGAGTGCTGTGATGGCGGGGGAGGTGGTGGCGGCGTGCGTCATGCGTCCGACACTACCCACCGCCGGGTGACACACCGCGGGCGGGACCTCAGACGGGGACGCGGAGCGTCGCCGTGTACCCCTTGGCCACCGAGCCGGAGACCTTGGCCAGCTGCAGCGCGTACCCGTCGGAGAACACGTTGTCCGAGTCGAGGGTGACGCCCGCCAGGTTGGTCACGCTCTGCTCGTAACCCGTGGTCGCGTACACGGTGTCGCACACGTCCTGCGGCAGGGCGAGCTGCGAGGTGCGCATGCGGTTGGTGGCGCTGGTGGCGTCGTCGAGCGAGGGGTAGATCTCGAAGTGGATGTGCGGCCACCGGCCCGCGTAGCAGGCGGGGAAGATCGAGGTGAAGGTGACCTTGCCGTCGGCGTCGGCCTCCTGGACGCCGCGCAGGTAGTTCTGGTCGGCGATGTCGTACATCGAGTACTTGCCGTCTCGGTCGCAGTGCCACGCGTAGACGGCGGCGCCTGCGACGGGGGTTCCGGCGTCGCCCTCGCCCGACACGTCCACGACGGTCAGCGAGAAGGTGAGCGGGACGCCGTCAGCCGTGCCGGACGAGTCGCCGAAGCTGGACCTGATGTCGCTGCGCACCACGCCCGTCATGGTCAGGGCGTTGGGCCCGTTGGTGCCGTCGGCGGGGTAGGGGCCGTTGGTCTCCTCGGGGATCTCGCCCTCGCCGACGTCGGCCTGCGAGACGTCGCCGGGGGCGCCGCCGCCCGGGCCGCCCTCGCCGCCCTCGGGCGGTGCGCCACCCGGACCGCCCGACGGCGCGCCGCCGGGACCCGCGCTCGTGCCCGACGAACCGCTGCCGGAGCAGGCCGCGAGCGCCGCGGCGAGCCCGCCCGCGGTCAGCAGGCCAAGGGCGTGCCGCCGGTTGAGGAGGGTCGGCAGGTCGTGCGAGAGGCCGAGGTCGTGCGCCTCGGGGGTCTCGCGATCGCCGTCCGGCGTGCCGCTGGGCCTGCTGGTGTGGGTGCTCATGGGCCGAACGTAGGGCGCGGAGCTATGTCCGGCCCGGCAGGAGGCTGGGAGCGCGCTATGACTGTGCCGGGCCGGGCCGCGCTCTGGGCCGGACGGCGCGCTCAGGCGCGCGGCGTGAGCCGGATGACCGGCATCTTCCGGTCGGTGGTCTGCTCGTACCGGCGGAAGTTCGCGGCCTCCGCGGTGATCTTCTGCCACGCCTGGGCGCGCTCGTCCCCGTGCAGCTCCGTGGCGGTGACGGGGACCGTGCGGCCGCCCAGCTCGACGGTCAGCCGGTCCGGGTGGGCGGCGACGTTGAGGTACCACGCGGGGTTGGCCGCCGCGCCCCAGGCTGAGGCGACGACGAGCCAGGAGCCGTCCGGCCCGGGGAACCAGGCGAGCGGGGTCGGCCGGGCCTCGCCGCTCTTGCGCCCGACGGTGGTCAGGACCAGGAGGTTCTTGCCCATGGTCGTGGCCGTGGTGCGCCGGGCGTGCCGCATCATCAGGCTGTTCAGCCAGCGGAACACGGGTCCGGGCACCCGGGCTCCGCGGGTGCCGGTGGGGTGGGAGAAGCTCATGGAGCGATCTTCCTCTTCCGGTGGTCGGGGGTTGGCGCGGGAATTATGCCACCGGCGCGGCGTGGGTCGAGCGCGGCCTAGGATCGTCGGGTGCTGCGACTTACCGACGTCACCTACCTCGTCCGTGACCATGACGAGGCGATCGCCTTCTTCGTCGATGCCCTCGGCTTCGCCCTGCGGGAGGACGAGACGAACGCGGCCGGACGCCGCCGCGTCGTCGTCGGCCCGGCGGACGGCGGCGCCGGCCTGGTGCTGGCGCTCGGTGGGGAGGACGACGTCGTCGGGCGGCAGGCGGGCGGGAAGGTCGCGTTCTTCCTGGAGACCGACGACTTCGCCGCGCAGCACGCCCGGATGCTCGCCGCGGGCGTGCGGTTCCGTGAGGAGCCGCGGTACGAGGTCTACGGCACCGTGGCGGTCTTCGAGGACCTGTACGGCATGCCGTGGGACCTGATCGAGCCGCCGCAGGGCGCCTGAGCCGTCAAGGCCGAAGGCCCCCGGGCATACTCCGGGGGCCTTCGGTGTCGCAGAGCCGGCGTCAGCCGCAGTGCTCGAAACCGCTGGTGTAGCTGGTGGAGCCCACCGAGCCGCCCCACTTGACGCAGGTGCCGGGTGCCGACCGCTTGACCGGGCCCGCGTAGTACCCGTAGCTGCCGGAGTCGGTGGTGCGCGAGGCGCCCTGGGGTTCCAGGAAGGCCGCGACCGCGGTCGGGGTGCCGAGGTTGGTCGACTTGAGGGTGACCACGCAGTTGCTGCCGGTTCCCGAGTTGTACAGCAGGTAGGTGCGGCCCACGGAGCCGAGTGCCGCCTGGTCGATCACGGCGAAGCCGCTGCCGCAGACCTCCACGGGCGTGTACGGGTTGCTGGACCCGCAGCTGTTGGTGCTGGTGACGGCCTTCTTCTGGCCGACCGAGACGGTCACGCCGTCGACCGTGGGCGAGGTGTCGACCACGCCGGAGGAGCTGCGCTGCTCGTAGTGCAGGTGCGGTGCCTCGGAGCCGCCCGTGGAGCCGACGGTGCCGATCACGGTGCCCTGGCTGACCGACATGGTCTGGCCCGGGTTGCGCACCATGGTGGCGAGGTGCGCGTACCGGGTGCGGGTGCCGTCGCCGTGCACGATCTGCACCCACTTGCCGTAGCTGGTGGCGCCCTCGTCGTCGAAGGTGGCGGTGCCGCCGGCCGTGGCGCGGACCGTCTCGCCGCCCACGGCGTCGCCGCCGTAGGTCTGCCAGTCGATGGAGCCGTTGGGGCTGTGGCCGCCGCTCCAGTTGTTGGCGTAGAACGTCTTGCCGCAGCTGAACGGCGACTTGTGGTTGGTCGCCAGCACGCCGGCGCCGTCCGAGGAGGACGTGGTGGACAGGGGGGACGCCGTGGCCGTGGACGCCGGTGCGGCGACCAGGGCGAGCGCGGTGAGCGCGGCGAGCGCCCACTGCCTGGCGGATCTTCTGCGGAACGGGGAGTTGACTGTCATTGGTGCTCTCCATCCTGGGTCTGACTCTTGGTCTGACGCCGGAAGGCTGACACGCCGCGCTCGGTGGTGCCCATGGGTAGGGCTGCCCCTGGACGGCTCCCCGGACCGGTGCTCCGGTCGGGTCAGGCCGCGACCCGCCCGGCCCCGCCGTCGACGGTGATCGTCTGGCCGTCGCGCAGGGTGGTCATGGCGCCGGGCACGGCCAGGACGGCGGGGATGCCGTGCTCGCGGGCCACGATCGCGGCGTGCGACAGGACGCCGCCGGTCTCGGTGACCACGCCGGCCACGACACCGAACAGGGCGGTCCACGCCGGTTCGGTGAACCGGCACACGAGCACGTCGCCAGGACGTACGCGGGTGAAGTCGTCGGGGCCGTGCACGACACGCGCGGGACCGGACGCGAGGCCCGGACTGCCGGGCGTACCAGCCAGTTCGGTGGCGGGGTGGTCGGTCATGACTTCCTCCCTGGGCGAACCCGTCGCCCGTTGACACCGGCGAGCGGACGTTGCACGGTGCAATATGGCTCACATCCCGGTACTCGGCAGATCCTCTCAGCCCGAGCTCCTCGTGCTCCACTCCGTGCGGATCCAGGGCATGGCCGACGACGACGCCGTCGCCGTGCGGTTCGGCCTCGACCGCGCGGACACCCACGAGCTGCTGCTCGACGACGAGGCGTACGGCTGGGTGCGCCGCGCCGCGTTCGGGACGACGGCGGGCTGGTCGCTGACGGACCGCGGCCGCGCCGAGGACGACAGACGCCTGGCCGAGGAGCTGTCGGAGACGGGTGAGCGCGCCGTCGTCGAGCGGGCGCACGAGGCGTTCGGGCCCCTGAACGCCCGCCTGCTGCAGGCGTGCACCGACTGGCAGCTCCTGCCGGAGAAGGACGACCGGCTCACCCCGAACCACCACACCGACCCCGAGTGGGACGCGCGCGTGCTGGACGAGCTCGGGACGCTGCGCGACGAGCTGACGCCGCTGGTCGCCTCGCTCTCCTCCGTGCTGGCGAGGTTCGAGGGGTACGACACGCGGTTCACCTCCGCGCTCGACCGGGCGCGTTCCGGCCAGGGGGAGTGGGTGGCCGGCACCGGCCTGAGCTCGTGCCACACCGTGTGGATGGAGCTGCACGAGGACCTCGTCTCGACCCTCGGCGTCCCGCGCGCCGAGTAGTGCGTCGCTCCCGGCGGCGCGGGCCTGACCGGTAGGTTCGTCGGATGGCGACCCGACATCTCTACCTGGCCCGGCACGGTGCGGCGGACGCGTTCGGCGAGCTGACCGACGTCGGCCGCACGCAGGCGAACCTGCTCGGCGAACGGCTCGCCGGGCTTCCGATCGACGCCGTCTGGCACTCGCCCCTGCCGCGCGCCGCCGCGAGCGCGCGCGTGATCGGCACGCACCTGCCGGACGTCCCGGTCGCCGAGGCGGCCGAGCTCGTCGACCACGTGCCCTTCGTCCCCACCGGCGCGGACCTCCTGCCCGCCTGGGCGGGCTTCTTCGACGGGTACGAGGACGCCGAGCGCGTCCAGGGCGAGCGCCTCGCCGCGGCGCTCGTCGAGCGGTTCGCACGGCCCGCCGACGTCGAGGCGCACGAGGTGCTGGTCACCCACGCGTTCCAGGTCGCCTGGCTGCTGCGGCACGCGCTCGACGCGCCCCCGGCCCGCTGGCTCGGCCTGAACAGCGGCAACACGGCGCTGACCGTCATCCAGTACCGCGACGGCCTGCCGCCCACCGTGGTGCTGTTCAACGACATGGGGCACCTGCCCGGCGACCTGCGCTGGACGGGCTTCCCGCCGTCGGCCCGGCCGTGACGTGTCAGACCTACAGGCCCCTCGGGTGACCTGTGGGTCTGACACGTCAGGGGAGCAGGCCCGCCCAGCGGCGCGAGAGGTCGACCAGGCCGACCCGGTCGAGCGCGTCGACCTCCGCCGGGGTGTGCCAGGCGACGCCGTCGGTGGAACCGTCCTCCTCGACGCGCAGGTCGCCGCCCGTGACGCGGGCCCGGTAGACGATGCGCAGGGCCTGCCCCGGGCGCTTCGCCCGATGCCCGCGGTCCGCGGCGGCGAGCACGATGCTGTCGACGCCGAGCAGGCCCTCCAGCTCCACGTGGTAGCCGGTCTCCTCGTAGACCTCCCGGACCGCCGCGTCGGCCGGGTGCTCGCCCGGGTCGATGCCGCCGCCGGGCATCGTCCAGCCCTCACGGCCGCCCTCGGACCAGTGGGGCAGGAGCAGCCTCCCCGCCTCGTCGGTGACGACCGCGTACGCGGAGACCCGCAGGTCGATGGACCCGTCTGCGCTGGTGAACATGGTGCCCATCATCCCCGGGGCATCCCTCGGGCGCGGGGTATATGCATCATGCACACGATCCTGGTACGGTCCGACGGTGCACCCCGGACACACCGCCGTCCCCGACGGCGACGGCCCGTTCCCCGGCATCGTCGTCGTGCACGACGCCTACGGGATGACCGCCGAGCTGCGGCGCGTCTGCGACCACCTCGCCGCCAACGGCTTCCTCGTGCACGCCCCGTCCCTGTACCAGCGCGGACGCTGCCTGCGGCAGACCTTCCGCAGCCTGCTCGACGACGACGGCCCCACCTACGAGCGGCTCGAGGCCGAGCGCGCGGCGCTCGCGGCCCGGCCCGACTGCACCGGCCGCGTCGGCGTCATGGGGTTCTGCCTGGGCGGGCGGTTCGCCCTGGTCGCCGCGGGTCGCGGCCTGTTCGACGCCGCCGCGGTGAACTACGGCCTGCTGCCGCCCGGCCGGCAGGAGCCGGCGGAGCTCGACCGCATGCTCTCGGCGCCCTGCCCGGTCGTGGCGAGCTACGGCGCCCGCGACAAGGTGGTCGACGGCGCCGAGGTGGACAAGCTGCGCGCCGGGCTGGAGCGCACCGGGGTGCCCGTGGACCTCAAGGTGTACCCCGAGGCGACCCACTCGTTCCTGGCGCAGTACACCGGCGCGCTCGGCATGCTGATCCGGATCCAGGGCATGTCGCACGACCCGGCGGCGTCGGCGGACGCGTGGGAACGCACGTTCTCCTTTCTCGCCGAGCACCTGGGCGGGCCCGGCCAGGGGTGACGCGACCCCGGGCTCAGGCGAACAGCGCGGCCAGCTCCGCCGCCTGCGCCCGGCCCACCGCGCGGCCCGCGGCGGCCGACGGCGCCCGCGTGGCGGGGGAGAGCGGGTTGATGCCGAACGCCTCCGTCGAGGCGTCGTCGGCGCAGATCATGAGCACCTTCGCCGGCGCCAGGGCCTCGACCTGCTCGGTCGCCGAGGGGCCGAACGGCGACGGCGACCCGGGCCGCTGCGGCGTGATCACCAGCACGTGGTCGGCGCCGGCGGCCAGGTCGACGTTCGCGACGGACCGGATGCCACCGTCCACGTAGCGCCGGCCGCCGATCGTCACGGGCGGCCACACGCCCGGCACCGCGCAGCTCGCGGCGATGGCGTCCAGGAGCCGCACGCCCGAGTCGCGGCGGAAGACCCGCAGCTCGCCCGACTCGGCGTCGACCGCGGGGATGGCGAGGTCGGTAGCCGGCCACTCGGTGCTCAGCAGGTGCGTCTCGTGCTCCTTGAGGCGGGTCGCCTCGTCGGTGGTGGTGGCGGCCAGGGCCATCGCGCCGATCCGGCGGCGGATCTCGTGCGGGTCGGGCGGTGTGCCGTCGGGCGCCGGCTCCAGGGCGGCGGCCCAGCCCGCGAGCATCGCGGGGCCGTCGAACTCGACCACGAAGTCGAGTCCGTCGTCGACGAGCTGCGCCTCGTAGAGCGTCTCCAGCGGCGTGCCGCTGGTGATCTGCGCGGCCACGGCCGCCCCGGCCGACGTGCCGACCACCCGTCCGGCGCCCACCAGCCGCGCCGCGAGCTCCAGGTCCTTGTCGGCGATGCCCTGCAGCACGCCCAGCTCCCAGGCGACGCCGGCCACGCCGCCACCTCCGAGTACGAGTGCGTCCGTCATGCCTCGCACACTACGACCGGGCCCCGGGCCGGGCGCGGTCACGCGAGGGTGATCGTGGGGTGCCCCGTCGTCGGACCAGCCGGACCTGCGCTCCCCGTCGTCCGTCGTCCCGAAGATCACCCGCCGGACCAGGCCGGCTCGGGCCGGCGTCGTGCTCCAGCGACACGTGTCAGACGCTCAGGTCACCCGAGGGACCTGAGCGTCTGACACGTGGGGGGTCAGTCCGCCGAGCGCACCATCGCCCGCACCCCGACCGTCAGGCCGACGGCGGCCGTGACCACCGCCGCCACCCAGCCCCACGCGACGGCGGAGGACGCCAGGTCGCCCGCGAAGGCCGCGCGCCCGGAGTCGACGACGTACCGCAGCGGGTTCACGGTCGAGACGGCGCGCATCCACGCGGGCCCGGTCTCCAGCGGCAGCAGCATGCCGGACAGCAGCATGACCGGGAACAGCACGGTCTGCTGCACCACCCAGAACATCCACTCCTGCTTGCGCACCGCGAGCGCCAGCGAGTACGACAGGGCGCCGACGCCGATGCCGAGCACGGCGAGCTGCAGCAGGGTGAGCACCGCGCCGAGCGGGTTCGGGCGCAGGCCGAACGGCAGCATGACGAGCAGCACCACCGCGGACTGGGCCAGGACCGGCACCATCTCCTTCAGGGCGCGGCCCACGAGCTGCGCCGACCGGGACAGCGGGGTCACCAGCATCCGCTCGTGCACGCCGGAGGAGATGTCGAGCTGCAGGTTGGAGCCGGTCACCGAGCTGCCGAACAGCGTGGTCATCGCCAGCACGGCGGGCACGAACCACAGCCAGACGTCGGAGCCCAGGGTCGCGCCCGCCGAGCCGACCAGCAGCGGGCCGAACAGCCCGAGGAACACGAGGGGCTGGATGAGGCCGAACAGCAGCGAGAACGGGTCGCGTGCCACGGGGCGCAGCTCGCGGAGCAGCACGATGCGGGTGTCGCGCACGAAGCTGCGGCGGGCCTGGGGGCGTGCGGACGTCGGCGTGGCGGGGGTCAGGGTCGCGGCGCTCATGCCGGGACCTCCTTCTTGATCGGTGCGGAGGTGGCGGTCCGGGCGTCGGCGGGCTCGTCCGGCCCGGCGGTGTCGACTCCGGTCTCGCGGAGGCTGCGGCCGGTCAGGCCGAGGAACACGTCGTCGAGCGTGGGCCGCGCGACGTCCACGCGGCTCACCTCCAGGCCGGCGGCGTCCGCGGCGCGCAGCAGGCCGGGCGTGGCGCCGGGGCCGTCCGCGGTGCGGATCTCGACGGTGCGGACGCCGAAGGCGTCGGCCACGCGGACCGACCGGGTGCCGGGCGCGCGCTCGGCGATCGCCGCGAGGTCCGCGGCGTGCTCGGCGGGCACCCGCAGGGTGACCAGGTCGCCGGCCAGCTCGGCCTTCAGGGCGTCGGCGGTGTCGTCGGCGATGACCTGCCCGTGGTCCACCACGATGACCCGCTCGGCGAACGTGTCCGCCTCGTCGAGGTAGTGGGTGGTCAGCACGATGGTCCGCGGCTCGGCGGCCGCGGTGCGCATGCGCAGGATGTGCTCCCACAGGTTGGCGCGGTTGTGGGGGTCCAGGCCGGTCGACGGCTCGTCGAGGAACAGCAGCGACGGTTCGTGGACCAGGCCGACGGCCACGTCCAGGCGCCGCTTCTGCCCGCCGGACAGGCTCTCCACCTTGCGGTCGGCCTGCTCGGTCAGGTCCAGGGCCTCCAGCAGCTCGCCGGCCCGGGCCTTGGCGGTGCGGCGGTCGAGGCCGTAGATCTCGCCCTGCGTGACGAGCTCGTCGCGGACGTGCTGGGCGGCGCCGCCCGCGCCGCCCTGGCCCACGTAGCCGATGGCGGCGCGGACCCGGTCGGGTCGCTCGACGACGTCGTACCCGGCCACCTCGGCGGTGCCGGACGTCGGCTGGATGAGCGTGGTCAGCATGCGCAGCGTCGTCGTCTTGCCGGCGCCGTTGGGGCCGAGCACGGCCACCAGCTCGCCGGGCTCGACGTCGAGCGAGATGCCGCGCACGGCGTGGACGGTGCGGGTGCGGCTCACCACGAAGTCCTTGGTGAGCGCTCGGGTGCGGATCACGATGTCTCCTTCTTGCGGTCCGTGCTGCTTCTTGCGGTACCCCCTCAGCCTGTCGTGGGTAGCGGTCAGTTCCTGTCCTCTTCCGCGTGCGATCCTGAATCCGTGCTCGAGACCTCCGGACGCCTCCTCGCCCTCCTGTCGCTGCTCCAGGCCCGCCGGGACTGGCCCGGCCCGCTCCTCGCCGAGCGGCTGGACGTCAGCCCCCGCACCGTGCGGCGCGACGTCGACCGGCTGCGCGAGCTCGGCTACCCCGTCGCCGCCACCAAGGGGCCCGACGGCGGCTACCGCCTCGACGCCGGCGCCGAGCTGCCCCCGCTGCTGTTCGACGACGAGCAGGCGGTCGCCGTCGCCGTCGCGCTGCGCACCGGCGCCATCCCCGGGGCCGAGGAGGGGGCCCTGCGGGCGCTGGCGACCATCCGCCAGGTCATGCCGGCCCGGCTGCGGGCGCGCCTGGACGCGCTCGAGGTGACCACGGTGCGGCGTCGGACCGGGCCCGCGGAGCCGGAGGTGGACCCCGACCTGCTGCTGTCGCTCGGCTCGGCCTGCCAGGCGCGCGAGGTCGTCCGGTTCGACTACGAGGGCGGCACCATGGCCACCGTCGGGGAGGGCGACGCCGCGTTCCGGCCGCCCCGCCGGGTCGAGCCGTACCACCTGGTCACCTCCGAGGGGCGCTGGTACCTGGTCGCGTTCGACCTGGACCGGGACGACTGGCGGATGTTCCGGGTGGACCGGCTCACGCTGCGCTCGGGCACCGGCCCGCGGTTCGTCGCGCGAGAGGTGCCCGGCGGCGACGTCGCCGCCTTCGTGGGCTCCCGGATCAACGGCTCCCGCTCGCCGGTGCGGGGCGAGGCGGTGCTGCACGCGCGGGCCGCCGACCTCGCGCCCTGGGTCGGTGCCAACGGGCTGTGCGAGCCGCTGCCGGACGTCGACGGCGAGGCCCGGTGCCGCGTGGTGCTCGGCTCGTGGTCCTGGGCCGGGCTGGCCGGCCGGCTCGGCGTCTTCGGCGTGCCCTTCGAGGTGGTGGGGCCGCCCGAGCTGGTCGCCGCCACGAGGGACCTGGGCGCGCGCTACGCCGCGGCCGTACCGGACCGACCTGCTGGCTGACCTGTTGCCTGACCGGCTGCCTGACCTGCGAGAAAGGGGCACGCGCCAGGGGAACCGCACAGTATGTTGATGCGTTGCCCGAGGACCCGACCCCAACAGAGAGCGTGCGCATGACGAACCTGTCCGACTTCACTGATGACGAGCTCGCCCAGATCCTGGACGCGCCGGGCGCCGTGCTGAAGGGCGCGACCCTCGCCGACGGCCAGCCGGGGGCGATCCAGTTCTTCAAGGAGATGGCGTCGGGGGCCAAGGTGTTCCGGGAGGCGCAGGAGCACGAGAACGACTTCGTCCGCGAGGTGGCGGTCGCCATGCGCGCCCGCCTGGGGGAGCAGGACGCGGCCGCGGCGGAGGCCGCCCGGAACCCCGCGTCGCAGGTCGGCGTCGCCCCGGCGGCCGCCGCCACCGACCGCGCGGCCACCGAGGGCGCGCGGCCCGACCCCGAGGGCGAGACGGCCCGCGCGGTCGAGCTGACCGGCGCCTCGGTCAAGGTGCTCCGCGAGCGCGCGGACGCCGCCGACGTCGAGGCCTACGCCGACTGGATCCTGCGGATCGCCGAGGAGGTCGCCGAGGCCGCGGGCACCAAGGAGGGCGGCTTCTTCAGCAAGCGCGTGCTGGTCTCCGCGGGCGAGCGCGACTTCATCGACCGGCTCACGGCCGCCGTCGGGCGCTGAACTCTCTCTCTTTCGAGGGTCAGGTTTTCTTCGCTCTGAGCCGGCTCAGAGC
>NZ_JBHVEG010000129.1:0-18336 GCF_042802395.1 Promicromonospora sp. NPDC057488 | reverse complement strand
GCACCCCCCAGCCGGGGTGCGGGGCCTCCGCGACGAGCTCCTCAAGATCGCCACGGACCTCACGGGCCCGGGCCGTTCGGGCCTGGCCCGGCGGTCCGCCGTCGGGCAGCGGGTCACCGAACGCCTCGGCGACCTGTTCGCGGAGGCGACCCGCGACGTCGACCCGTCGGGCATCGCCCTGGCGGCCGTCGGCAGCCTCGGCCGCGGGGAGCTCGGCCCGCTGAGCGACCTCGACCTCGTGCTCGTGCACGACGGGCGCACCCACAACGCGGACGAGCTGCGGCAGGTGGCCGAACGCCTCTGGTACCCCCTGTGGGACTCGGGCGTGGACCTCGACCACGCCGTGCGGTCCCTGAGCCAGTCCCGCCAGGTCGCGGCCAGCGACCTCCCGGCCGTCATCGGCTGGCTCAGCGTGCGGGCGGTGGCCGGCGACGCCGTCGTCGTGCACCGCGCGGCCTCGGCCGTGCTGACCGACTGGCGCGCCGCCGCGCGCCGTCGTCTGCCCGAGCTCATCACCTCCACCCGCGACCGCGCGCAGCGCGCGGGGGAGCTGGCCTACCTCATCGAGCCGGACCTCAAGGAGGCCCGCGGCGGCATGCGCGACGCGATCCTGCTCTCCGCGCTGGCCGCCACCTGGCTCACCGACCGCCCGCACGGCGCGGTCGACGCCGCCTACACGCACCTCCTCGACGTGCGCGACACCCTGCAGGTGGTCACCCGGCGCCGCACCAGCCGCCTGCTCCTGGCCGACCTCGAGGACGTCGCCGAGCGCACCGGGTACGACGACGGCGACGAGCTCCTGGCCGGCCTCGCCGAGTCGGGCCGCGTGATCTCCTACGCGCTGGACACCACCATCCGGCACGCCCGGCAGGCCCTGTCGCGCCCGGTGGGCGTGGGCAAGCCGATCATGGTCCGCGGACGGCGTACGCCACCCCGGCTGCGCTCCGTCGGCGACGGCCTCGTGGAGCACGACGGCGAGCTCGTGCTCGGCGTCGGCACCCGGCCGGCGTCCGACGCGCTGCTGCCCCTGCGGGCCGCGGCCACCGCGGCCCGGACCGGGCTCGTGCTCTCGCCCGTGACCATCCGCAGCCTGGAGCAGTCCCCGCCCCTGCCCGAGCCGTGGCCCCCCGGCGCGCGCGAGAGCCTGCTCACCCTGCTCTCGGCCGGGCCCGCCCAGGTGCCGGTGTGGGAGGCGCTCGACCTCGCCGGCGTCGTCACCTCCTGGATCCCCGAGTGGGCCGACGTGCGCAACCGGCCCCAGCGGGCGGCCATCCACCGGCACACCGTGGACCGGCACCTCGTCGAGACGGCCGCCGTGGCGTCCCGCCTGCGGCGCCGGCTGCCCGACACCCCGAACGGCGCCGGGCAGAGCTCCGGCGACCTGCTGCTGCTCTCCGCGCTGCTGCACGACATCGGCAAGGTGCGCGGCGCCGCCGACCACTCCGTCGAGGGGGCCCGCCTGGTCCCCGGCATCCTGAACCGCGCGGGCTTCGCGCCCGACGTGGTCGACGACGTCACGCGGCTGGTGCGCCACCACCTCACGCTCGCGGACCTGGCCACCCGGGCCGACCCCGACGACCCGGACACGCTCACCACGCTGCTGGTGGCCGTGGACCACCGGCGGGACCTGCTCGACGTGCTGCGCTCGCTGACCGAGGCGGACACCACGTCGCTGGGGCCCAAGGCCTGGACGGGCTGGCGCGCGCAGCTCGTGGACGGGCTGACCGAGCGGGCGCGTCTCGCGCTGCGCCGATGAACCCGTGACCGTCCGACTCTATTAGGCTGTGTCCGTGTTCAACTCCCTGTCCGACCGGCTTACCTCGACGTTCAAGAACCTGCGCACGCGGGGCCGTCTCTCCGAGGCGGACATCGACGCGACCGTGCGGGAGATCCGCCGCGCCCTCCTCGACGCCGACGTCGCGGTGCCCGTGGTGCGCGAGTTCACCGGCGCGGTGCGCGAGCGCGCGCTGTCGTCCGAGGTCTCCGGTGCGCTCAACCCCGCCCAGCAGGTCGTCAAGATCGTCAACGAGGAGCTCGTCGACATCCTCGGCGGGGCCACGCGCCCGCTCACGCTGGCCAAGACGCCGCCCACGGTCATCATGCTCGCCGGTCTGCAGGGTGCCGGTAAGACCACCCTGGCGGGCAAGCTCGCGCACGCCCTGAAGGGCCAGGGCCACACGCCCCTGCTGGTCGCCGCCGACCTGCAGCGCCCCAACGCCGTGACCCAGCTGTCCGTGGTGGCCGAGCGCGCCGGCGTGCCGGTGTTCGCGCCGCACCCGGGCAACACCTCCGCGGCCGACGACCCGGCCGCCGACGCGCCGCTGATCGGCGACCCGGTGGGCGTGGCGCGCGACGGTGTCGCGTTCGCCAAGGAGCGCCAGCACGACGTCGTGATCGTGGACACCGCCGGCCGCCTCGGCATCGACCAGGTGCTCATGCAGCAGGCCGCGGACATCCGCGCCGCCGTGAACCCGGACGAGGTCCTGTTCGTCATCGACGCGATGATCGGCCAGGACGCGGTGAACACCGCCAAGGCCTTCGCCGACGGCGTCGACTTCACCGGCGTGGTGCTCTCGAAGCTCGACGGCGACGCCCGCGGTGGCGCTGCCCTGTCGGTCGCCAAGGTGACGGGCCGGCCCATCATGTTCGCGTCCACCGGCGAGAAGCTGACGGACTTCGAGGTCTTCCACCCGGACCGCATGGCCAGCCGCATCCTCGACATGGGTGACGTGCTCACCCTGATCGAGCAGGCCGAGAAGACGTTCGACGCCGAGCAGGCCGAGAAGATGGCGGGCAAGCTCGCCAGCGGCCAGGACTTCACGCTCGCGGACTTCCTGGTGCAGATGCAGCAGCTGAAGAACATGGGCTCGATGAAGAAGATGCTCGGCATGCTGCCGGGCATGGCCCAGATGCGCGACCAGCTCGACCAGTTCGACGAGCGCGAGGTGGGCCGCATCGAGGCGATCATCCACTCGATGACGCCGGCCGAGCGCGACAACCCCAAGATCATCAACGGCTCGCGCCGTGCCCGCATCGCCAAGGGTGCCGGCACCACGACTACGGCCATCAACCAGCTCCTGGAGCGGTTCGACAACGCCCAGAAGATGATGAAGCAGATGGCCAAGGGCGGCGGCATGGGCCCGGGCGGCATGCCCGCGATGCCCGGCGGCCCCGGCATGGGCATGGGCAAGAAGTCGCGTGGCAAGACGCAGCCCCCCAAGAAGGGCAAGAAGGGCAAGTCCGGTAACCCGGCCAAGCGCGCGCAGCAGGAGAAGGACGCCATGCAGCGCGCCCTGGGCGGCGGCCCCGCCACGCCCGCGGCACCCGCCGGCTCGGCCTTCGGCGTCGGCCCCAAGCAGAGCGACGAGGCACCTGACCTGAACAGCATCGAGCTGCCCCCGGGCCTGGAGAAGTTCCTGGGTCGGTGAGGTCCTGGGTCGGTGAGCCCGACCCGGCAGGAGTGGTGCGGGGCCGGCGAGGACGCCGGGGCGGGCAGGTGGCTGGGGCACGGCAGGGGACAGGTCCACAGGGTGACGGGTAGAGCGAAGGAGCCGCATGTCTGCGCTGGAAGGTCCGACCGCGGCGATCCGCGGGCGCATCCTGCTCGGTGACGACCGCGAGGCCGAGGAGCTGTGGGTCCGCGGCGGCAGGGTCAGCCTCACCCGGCCGTCGGCCCAGGGCACCAACATGCGGGTGCTGGAGGGCTGGGCACTGCCCGGCCTGGTCGACGTGCACTGCCACATCGGGCTCGCGGCCGACGGCGCCGTCTCCCCGGAGGAGGCCGAGAAGCAGGCCGTGGCCGACCGCGACTCGGGCGTGCTGCTGATCCGCGACGCCGGCTCCCCGCTGGACACCGTGTGGGTGCACGGGCGCACCGACCTGCCGCACCTGCTGCGGGCGGGCATGCACCTGGCGCGGCCCAAGCGGTACCTGCGCGACTACGGGCTGGAGCTCGACTCCCCGGAGCAGCTCCCCGAGGCGGTGCGCACGCAGGCCCGGCGCGGCGACGGCTGGGTCAAGCTCGTGGGCGACTGGATCGACCGCACGCTCGGCGCCGACGGCGACCTGCGGCAGCTCTGGCCCGAGGACGTGCTCCGCGAGGCCGTGGCCGTGGCGCACGCCGAGGCGGCCCGCGTGACCGTGCACGCCTTCGCGACCGAGACCATCGACACCCTGCTGGCGGTGGGGGTCGACTGCATCGAGCACGGCACCGGCATGACGGCGGAGCACATGGCCGAGGCCGCCCGGCGCGGCATCGCCGTCACGCCGACCCTGCTGCAGGTGGGGCAGTTCGAGAGCATCGCGGCGCAGGCCGACGGCAAGTACCCGGTGTACGCGGAGCGGATGCGCGGCATGTACGCGCGCCGGTACCAGCAGGTCCGGGACCTGTACGAGGCCGGCGTGCAGCTGCTGGTCGGCACGGACGCGGGCGGCACCATCTCGCACGGCCGCATCGCCGACGAGTGCGCCGAGCTGGTCGCGGCCGGTATCCCTGCGGCGGAGGTCGTCGCCATGGCGTCCTGGCGCGCCCGCGACTACCTGGGCTTCGGGGCCGTGGTCGAGGGGTCGAGCGCGGACCTCGTGGTCTACCCGGCCGACCCGCGCGAGGACATCGAGGTGCTGCGGCACCCCACGGCGGTGGTGCTGCGCGGCGTGGTCTACCCGACCGCGCACTGACGCCCCGTGTGACGCACACGCGGTTGGTGGGGCCTCTCGGCGTCTGGCACAATATGCAGGTACTCGGCATGCCCGGACCCCTCTCACCCGGTCAGGTCGTGTCCCGGTCCCACCCACTGCTTCACCCCACGTCGCGGTGCTCGGGACCATCCCATCAGAACCAGGAGAGACCACTTCGTGGCTGTCAAGATTCGTCTCAAGCGCCTCGGCAAGATCCGGGCCCCGTACTACCGCGTCGTCGTCATGGACTCGCGCGTCAAGCGCGACGGCCGTGCGATCGAGGAGATCGGCAAGTACCACCCGACCGAGGAGCCGTCGCTCATCGAGATCAAGTCGGAGCGCGCGCAGTACTGGCTCGGCGTCGGCGCGCAGCCGACCGAGCAGGTCGCCGCTCTGCTCAAGGTGACCGGTGACTGGCAGAAGTTCAAGGGCCTGCCGGGTGCCGAGGGCACCCTGAAGGTCAAGGGCGAGAAGGCTGACGCCACCGCCGCGATCGAGGCCGTGAGCGCCGACGCCGAGAAGGCCAAGGCGAAGGCTGCCGAGAAGGCCGCCGCCGCTGCCGCCGAGGCTCCGGCCGAGGCCGCTGAGGGCGACGAGGCCTGATGCTCTCGGAGGCCCTCGAGCACCTGGTGCGCGGCATCGTGGACAACCCGGACGACGTCCGGGTGTCCGCGAAGACGCTCCGCCGTGGTGACCTGCTCGAGGTCCGTGTGCACCCTGACGACCTCGGCCGGGTCATCGGCCGCGGTGGTCGCACGGCGCGCGCACTGCGCACCGTGATCGGTGCGCTCGCCACCGAGGGCCCGGTGCGGGTCGACGTCGTGGACGTCGACCGGCGCTGATCCTTCAGCACCCAGCACGACGACGAGGCCCGGTCCGTACGCGGACCGGGCCACGCTCGTTCCCCGTTCCCACCCGCTGGTCGAGCTTGTCGAGACCCCCACCTTCATCTTCGAGGAGTGACATGCAGCTGACCGTGGCCCGCGTCGGCAAGGCGCACGGGCTCAAGGGCGAGGTCGCCCTCGACCTGCGCACCGACGACCCCGAGTCCCGGCTCGCGATCGGCGAGCGGCTCGAGACGGTGCCCGCCGACGCCGGACCCCTGACGGTCACCCGGGCGCGTGAGCACCAGGGCCGCTGGCTGGTCACGTTCGCCGAGGTAGCCGACCGGAACACCGCCGAGGAGCTGCGCGGGACCGAGCTCGTGGTCGAGGCGGACGCCTCCGACGAGGAGGACGCCTGGTACCCGCACGAGCTCGCGGGGCTGCGCGTCGAGCTCGCCGACGGCACCGTCGTCGGCAAGGTGGTCACCCTGGAGTACCAGCCTGCCCACGAGGCGCTGCTCATCGAGGAGGACCTGCCCGGCGGCGGCACGGCCCGCACGCTGGTGCCGTTCGTCCTGGCGATCGTGCCCGTGGTCGACGTCCCGGGCGGCCGCGTGGTGCTGACCCCGCCCGGCGGGCTCCTGGCCCGCGACGCGGACGCCGCCGTCGTCGACCGGGAAGACGACTGACGTGCGCGTCGACGTGATCTCGATCTTCCCGGACTACCTGTCCGTGCTCGACCTGTCGCTGGTGGGCAAGGCACGGCAGCGCGGCCTGCTGGACCTGCGCGTGCACGACCTGCGCGACTGGACCACGGACCGGCACCGCACCGTCGACGACACCCCGTTCGGCGGGGGAGCCGGCATGGTCATGCGCCCCGACGTGTGGGGGCTGGCGGTCGACGACGTGCTGGACGGCGACGCGGCGGGCGCGCACCTGATCGTGCCGACGCCGTCGGGCGAGGTGTTCACGCAGCGCCACGCCGAGGCCCTGGCCTCGGCCGAGCAGCTCGTGTTCGCCTGCGGGCGCTACGAGGGCATCGACGCGCGCGTCGCCGAGCACTACCGCGACGCCGGCGTCACCGTGCACGAGCTGTCGATCGGCGACTACGTGCTCAACGGCGGCGAGGTCGCCTCGCTCGTGATGATCGAGGCCGTCGCCCGGCTGATCCCCGGCATGGTGGGCAACCCGGAGTCGCTGGTGGAGGAGTCGCACGGCGCGGCCGGTCTGCTGGAGTACCCCGTGTACACCAAGCCGCCGTCGTGGGCCGAGCTGGAGATCCCTGAGGTACTGCTCTCGGGGCACCACGCGAAGATCGAGCGCTGGCGCCGGGACCGCGCGCTGGAGCGGACGGCGGCGCGCCGGCCGGACATGATCGCGGCCCTGGACGTGGCGGGCCTGGACAAGCACGACCTGGCGCTGCTCGCGGAGCTGGGCTGGGTGCCGGGGCCGGACGAGGGCGGGCGGCTCGTGCGGGCCTGAGGTCCGTGCTGATGACGTCACTCACGTTCATGGCGTCCGGCTCACGTTCTTGTGGCAGAATTACCCGTTGGTGCGTCGCCGGTCAGGTCTCTGCCACAGGGGACGACCGGGGCGGGCAACCGCCCCCGACCGGGTCAAGCCGCACCGCCATCCACACCCTTTCGGGACCCTGACGGCCGTCCGGCCGGGGCGGGGCCCACGAGATTCGCGCCTGACCTGTGGCAGGCCCGGAGAGAACGATGCAGAAGCTCGACAACATCGGCGCAGCCTCGCTGCGGTCCGACATCCCGGCCTTCCGTGCCGGTGACACCGTCAAGGTCAACGTCAAGGTCGTCGAGGGCAACCGCTCCCGCGTCCAGGCGTTCCAGGGCGTCGTCATCTCCCGCCACGGCGGCGGGATCGGCGAGACCTTCGCCGTCCGCAAGGTCAGCTTCGGTGTGGGCGTGGAGCGCAAGTTCCCGCTGCACGCGCCGACGATCGAGTCGGTCGAGGTCGTCACCCGCGGTGACGTCCGTCGCGCGAAGCTGTACTACCTGCGCGAGCTGCGCGGCAAGAAGGCGAAGATCCGCGAGAAGCGCGAGAACTGAGCGTTCTGAGCGCTCCGGCGCTCCACTGACATCGGCCGCTGCCCTCGTCCACCGAGGGTGGCGGCCGATGTCGTACCCGGAGGGGTTCGTGGGGATGTCCGGCAGGTTGGATGTTCGCCCACCCGACCATTTCGCCGGGGGTGCTCCAAGGTGACAGAGTTAGGCACGTGACGAGTTTCGACCGGGTGGCACCGCCCACCCCTATCGATGGGACGCCGTTGAGCGCAGAGGATCCGTGGGGAAACAGCGGGGCGCATCGTCAGGGTGGGGCCGCGCACGGTCGTGAGCCGCGCCGGCAGCAGTCGGGCGTCCTCGCGATGCTCCGAGAGGTCGGGATCATCGTCGTCAGCGCGCTGGTCCTGTCGTGGCTGATCAAGACGCTGCTGGTCCAGCCGTTCTACATCCCGAGCGCGTCCATGGAGGACACGCTGACCGAGGGTGACCGGGTCATGGCGTCGCGGTTGACGCCCGGCCCGTTCGACCTCAAGCACGGGGACATCGTCGTCTTCGTGGACCCGGGCGACTGGCTGCCGCCGTACGTGCCGCCGGAGCGTGGCCCGGTGGGCGACGCCGCGGTGTCGTTCCTGACGACGGTCGGCCTGCTCCCGCAGGACACCGGCGACCACCTCATCAAGCGCCTGATCGGCCTGCCCGGCGACAAGGTCGTCTGCTGCGACGCCGAGGGCCGCGTGTCGGTCAACGGCACGCCGATCGACGAGACGTACATCAAGCCAGGTTCGGTGCCGAGCCAGGACCCGTTCGACGTCACCGTGCCCGACGGCATGCTCTGGGTGATGGGTGACAACCGCCAGAACTCGATGGACTCGCGCTACAACCGCGGCAAGCCGGGCGGCGGCTTCGTGCCCGTCGACAACGTCGTGGGCACGGCGTTCGCGACCGTGTGGCCCCTGAACCGCCTGGACTGGCACAGCAACCCGGCCGACGTCTTCGACGGCGTCCCGGACGCCCCGCCCGCGGAGAAGTAGGCGGTGCGCAAGGTGCCCACGCTGCGGCAGGAGAGGGCGCTCCTCGCCTCGGGCGCCCGCCTCGTGGCGGGCATGGACGAGGTCGGGCGCGGGGCGCTGGCCGGTCCCGTCAGCGTGGGCGTCGTCGTGGTCGACGCCGCGACGCGCACCGGGCCCAAGGGCGTCGCCGACTCCAAGCTGCTCACCCCGGGCGCGCGCGAGACCATCGCGCCCGCCGTCCGGCGCTGGGCGGTCGCCTGGGGCGTGGGGCACGCGGGACCGGCCGAGATCGACGAGGTGGGGATCATCGCCGCGCTCCGCCTGGCCGGGCGGCGCGCCCTCGCCCAGGTGCGGCAGGTGTGCGGCGACGTCGACGTCGTGGTGCTGGACGGCAAGCACAACTGGCTGTCCACGCCGGCGCTCGACCTGTTCGCCGCGGCGGACGCCCCGGAGGACGACCTGCCGGAGCCGGCGGTGCGGACGCTGATCAAGGCCGACATGACCTGCACCTCCGTGGCGGCGGCGAGCGTGCTGGCCAAGGTGGAGCGCGACGCGATCCTGGTCGAGCTCGCGCAGCGGCACCCCGAGTACGCGTGGGACCAGAACAAGGGCTACAGCGCGAAGGCGCACATGGACGCCCTCGGCCTGCACGGGCCGACGCCACAGCACCGCAGGTCCTGGAACCTGCCCGGAACAGCGGCGTCGGTGGGATGATGTCGCTGTGAGCGCTGAAGACCTCGAGAACTACGAGACGGAGATGGAGCTAGCGCTCTATCGCGAGTACCGCGACGTGGTGGGCCTGTTCGCCTATGTGGTGGAGACCGAACGCCGGTTCTACCTGGCCAACCAGGTCGACCTGCAGGTGCGGTCCGCCGCGGGCGAGGTGTACTTCGAGCTGCGGCTCGGGGACGCCTGGGTGTGGGACGTGTACCGCTCGGCGCGGTTCGTGAAGTCGGTGCGCGTGGTGACGTTCAAGGACGTGAACGTCGAGGAGCTGGCCAAGGCCGAGCTCGCTCTCTGAGCGGTCCTCTCCACATTGCTCGGGGGTCGGCGCAGACCCTCGTGACGAGACCCCAGGGGTCCGAGCGCGACCTCGACCCTGTGGATCGTCGATCCGTGCACAGGCGACCCTGCGGACGCCGTCGGCGAGCCCCTCCGTGACCAAGGCTGGGTCACGGAGGTGGACGCGATGGCGAAGAAGGACGGCGTAGGCCGGTACGGGGAGCGGGTCGCGGTGCGGCACGTGGAGGCGCGCGGCTGGCGGGTGCTCGACACCAACTGGCGCGGCAGCGAGGGTGAGCTCGACATCGTCGCGCTCGACGGCGACGTGCTCGTGGTGGTGGAGGTCAAGACCCGGTCGGGGCTGGGGTACGGGCATCCCGCGGAGGCGGTGACGCCGCGCAAGCTGACCCGGATCAAACGGCTGACGGGGCAGTGGCTCACCGTCTTCCGCGAACGCCTCGCGGCGGAGCGGCTGGAGGCGGGGGAGCCGGCTGGGGTCGGTCCGGTGGCGGTGCTGCCCGACCTACGAACCTGGTTCGGCGCGATCCGCATCGACGTGGTGGCGGTGACGCTCCAGCGGCAGGGACCCGCCGTCGTCGAGCACCTCGAGGCGGTGGCCTGATGGGGATCGCGACCACGCGGGCGGTATCGCTCGTCGGCATGCAGGGGCACGTGGTGGAGGTGCAGGCGCACCTCGCGGCGTCGGTCCCGGGGTTCACGCTGGTGGGGCTGCCGGACGCCGCGCTGAGCGAGTCGCGGGACCGGGTGCGGGCCGCGGTGACCTCGACGGGGCTGCCCTGGCCCGTCAAGAAGATCACGGTGAACCTGTCGCCCGCCTCGCTGCGCAAGCAGGGCAGCGCGTACGACCTGGCGATCGCGGTGGCGATCCTCGCGGGCACCGACGGGCCGTCGTCCCCGGGGATGCGGCGGACCGGCCTGGACCGGGTGGTGCACCTGGGCGAGCTGGGGCTCGACGGGCGGGTCCAGCCGGTGCGCGGGGTGCTGCCGACTGTGGCGGCCGCCGTGGCGGCGGGCTTCCCGGACGTCGTGGTGGCCGCCGGGGACGCCGACGAGGCGCGGCTGGTGCCCGGCGCCCGGGTCGTGGGCGCGGCGAGCCTGGCCGAGGTGGTGGCGCTGCACGGCGGCCCGCCGGAGCTGGTGCGCGAGGTGGTGGCGGTGCGGCCGGTCCGCACGTCGCTCTCCGCGCGGCTGCCGGGGGACCTGGCCGACGTCGTGGGGCAGGAGCGGCCGCGCGCGGCCCTGGAGGTGGCGGCCGCGGGCGGGCACCACCTGCTGCTGGTCGGCCCGCCCGGGGCGGGCAAGACGATGCTGGCCTCCCGGCTGCCGGGCATCCTCCCGGACCTGACCGACCGCGAGGCCGTCGAGGTCACCGCCGTGCACTCCGTGGCCGGAACGTTCGATCCCGGCGGCGGGCTGATCCGTCGCCCGCCGTACGAGGACCCGCACCACACGGCCACGCAGGCGGCCGTGGTGGGCGGCGGCTCCGGGATCCCGCGGCCGGGGGCGGTGTCGCGGGCGCACCGCGGCATCCTGTTCCTGGACGAGGCCCCGGAGTTCGGCGCCCGGGTCCTGGAGACCCTGCGCCAGCCGCTCGAGCAGGGCGAGCTGGTGATCCACCGGTCGGGCGGCGCGGCGCGCTACCCGGCCCGGTTCCAGCTCGTCATGGCGGCCAACCCCTGTCCGTGCGGGCTGGCCATCGGCAAGGGCCTGGAGTGCAGCTGCTCGCCGACGCTCCGGCGCCGGTACTTCGCGCGGCTCTCCGGGCCGCTGCTGGACCGGGTGGACGTGCAGGTCGAGGTCCAGCCGGTGGGCCGGGTCGAGCGGATGGAGGGCACGTCCGAGCCGACGTCGGTGGTGGCCGCACGCGTGCTCGCCGCCCGCCAGGCGGCCCGCGCCCGGCTGGCGGAGACGCCCTGGTCCACCAACGCGGAGATGCCCGGGCGGTTCCTGCGCGACCTGCTCCGGCCGCACCCCGGGCTGCTCGCCCCGATCGAGAAGGCCATGACCGGCGGAAGGCTCAGCCTCCGCGGCGTCGACCGGGTGCTGCGGATCGCCTGGTCCATCGCGGACCTCGCCGGGCGCGCGGCGCCCACCGTGGCCGACGTCGGCAACGCCCTGCTGCTGCGCACGGGAGGCGAGCATGCCTGACCCGCTCTTCGACCTGCCGCGCGCCGACCTCCGGTTCGACCGGGACGACCCGGTGCTGGCCCGGGCCGCATGGAGCCGCATCGCCGAACCGGGGGACCCGGTCGCTGGTGCCCTCGTCGGACAACTCGGTCCCGTCGACGCCCTCGACTGGCTGCTCGACGCCGCCCGGGACCCCGAGCGCGCCGGTGCCGCGCTGCGGAGGATCGGCGGCGCGGGTGCCGTTCAGGAGGCTCTCGCCGGGTCGCCCGGGCGGGCCGATGCGCCGGGGCACCTGCTCGGGCCGGGCCCCGAGGGCCCCGCGGCCGCCGCGGGCCGGGCCGCCGGCCTGGTCGTGGCCGCGGTCGGGCGCTGGGCGCCCCGGCTGGAGCGCCTGGACCCCGAGGGGGAGCTCGCGGTGCTCGACCGCTACGCCGGCACGTTCCTCACCCCGGACCACCCGGGCTGGCCGACGGCGTTCGACCGCCTCGGTGCCGCGGCGCCCCTCTCGCTGTGGGTGCGGGGCGACGCGGACCTGGCCGCGCTCGCGGAGCGTTCGGTGTCCCTGGTGGGCTCGCGCGCCTGCACCACCTACGGGGTGCGGGTGACGCGGGACCTGGCGTGCGGGCTGGCCGACCGTGGGTTCACGGTGGTCTCGGGCGGCGCCAACGGGATCGACGCGGAGGCGCACCGCGGCGCGCTCGTCTCGGGGGCGCGGACCGTGGCGTTCCTCGCGGGCGGGGTCGACCGGCTCTACCCGGCGGCCAACACGGACCTGCTCCGGCGCGCGATCGACCAGGGCGCAGTGGTGAGCGAGGTGCCGCCGGGCTCGGTGCCGGGCAAGCAGCGGTTCCTTCAGCGCAACCGCCTCATCGCCGCCTTCACGGCGGGCACGGTGGTGGTCGAGGCGGCGCTGCGTTCCGGCGCGCTGTCCACGGCCAACCACGCCGCGAAGCTCCTGCGCCCGCTCGGCGCGGTGCCGGGGCCGGTCACGTCGATGGCGTCCAGCGGCTGTCACGAGCTGCTCCGGCGGGGCGCGGCCGTCTGCGTGACGGACGCGGCCGAGGCCGCCGAGCTGGTCGGCGACCTCGGCGAGACCGCCCCGCGCCGCCAGGGCGAGACCCGGCCCGGCGACGACCTCGACGCCGCGGGCAAGGCGGTGCTCGACGCGCTGCCCGTGCGCAGGCCGGCGCACGAACGCTCCATCGCGCGGACCGCCGGGCTGGCGCTCGCCGACACGACGGGGGCGCTCGGCCTGCTGGAGCTGATGGGGCTGGCCGAGCAGCGGGACGGCGGGTGGCGGCGGCGGTGACATGAGGTCGCCCGGTCCCGGCCCGCGGCGGGGTCGGGACCGGGCGGGGTCGGTCGGCTCAGGACCGGGCGGGGTCGGTCGGGACCGGGAGGACCGGGACCGGCCGAGCAGCCGCGGTCGGGTCAGCCCGCCGGGTCGAGGAGGAGCTTGCCGACGGTGCCCCGGGAGCGCAGGGCCTCGTGCGCGCCGCGGGCGTCGGACAGCGGGTACTCCCCGCCGGCGACGACGCGGATCTCGCCGCGTCCGGCGAGTTCGAACAGCTCGGTCAGCGCCCTGCCGTAGAGGTTGCCGGACAGCTTGAACACGTGCGGCAGCCACATGCCCGCGACGGTGCTGCTGTGGCCGAGCAGGTTGCGCAGCTCGACGGGCCTGGGCTGCTCGCGCCCGGCCATGCCGTAGAAGACCAGCCGGCCGAACGGGGCGAGCGCGGCCACGCTCTGGTCGGTCGTGGTGCCGCCGACCATGTCGAGCACGATGTCGACACGCCCTCCGTTGGCCTCGATCAGGGTCGTCGTCATGTCGGCGGCGCGGGAATCGACGGCGACGTCGGCCCCGAGGCCGAGGGCCAGCGCGCGCTTCTCGTCGCTGCTCGCGGTGGCGACGACACGTCCGGCGCCCCACGCCTTGGCAAGCTGCACGGCGATCGTGCCGACCCCTCCGGCGGCCGCGTGCACGACCACGGACTCGCCCGCCTCGAGGTGAGCGTTCTTGCGCAGCAGGATCCAGGCGGTCGTGCCCTGGACCAGCATCGACAGCGCGGTGAGGTCGTCGACGTCGTCGGGCACGGGAAAGGTCAGGGCCGCGTCGGCGACGGCGTGCTCCGCGTACCCGCCCCCGCCGGTCAGGAGCGCGGCGACCCGGCGGCCGTCCGGGGTGCGCCCGACGACCTCGCTCCCGGGGACGAACGGCAGCCTGGTCGGCGTCTGGTACGAGTTCTCGATCTGGTGGGTGTCGGCGTAGTTGACGCCGATGCGGGAGACGTCGATCAGGACCTGCCCCGGTCCCGCCGTCGGCTCCAGCACCTCGGCGGGCCTGAGCATCTCGGGCCCACCGAACTCGGTGATCTGTACGGCACGCATCATCGCGGTCCTCCTGCGCTCGTCCGGCTGCACTCGTCCGACCAGAGTCTGGCAGAGCGTCCCCGCCCGCCCGGGTAATCGCGGCGCGCCTGCTTCACCCGGTGGCGGGCGCGCGGCACACTGGCAAACGTGGAGCTTACCGACCTGTCCGGCTTGCCTCGGCTGCCCGAGCAGTTGTCCGACGCCGTGTCCCGCTTCGCCAGCTACCTGCACGCGCAGCGCGGGCACTCCGCCCACACGCGGCGTGCCTACGTGGCGGACGTGACCGACCTGCTGCGGTACGCGATGCGGCACGGGAGCACGAGCCTCGACGAGATCGACCTGGCGCTGCTGCGCGGGTGGCTCGCGTCCCAGTCCGAGCGCGGGCTCGCGCGATCCACGCTCGCGCGCCGCGGGGCCTCGGCCCGGGCGTTCCTGCGCTGGGCGCACCGCACCGGGCTCGTGCCCGTGGACCCCTCGGCCCGGCTCGCGAGCCCCAAGGTGCCGCGCACCCTCCCGACGGTGCTCGACGTCGCCGCGGCCGGCCGCCTGCTCGACGGAGCCCGGGCCGCCGCGGACGCGGCCGAGGAGCCGGACCGCCCGGCCGCGCTGCGCTCGTGGGTGGCCGCGGAGCTGCTGTACGGCGCGGGGATCCGCGTGGGCGAGCTGGTCTCCGTCGACGTCGGGCACGTGGACCCGCGCGACCGGCTGGTGCGGGTGCTCGGCAAGGGCGGCAAGGAGCGGGTGGTCCCGTTCGGCATCCCGGCCGCCCGGGCCGTGGACGCCTGGCTGACCGACGGCCGCCCGGCGTTCATGACCGCCACCACCGGTGACGCGTTCCTGGTGGGGGAGCGCGGCGGACGCTGGGGCCAGCGGCAGGTGCGCGAGGCCGTGCACCGGCTCGCGGCGCAGGCCGGCGTCGACGACGTCGCCCCGCACGCGCTGCGGCACTCCGCCGCGACGCACCTGCTGCAGGGCGGCTCCGACCTGCGCGCCGTGCAGGAGGTCCTCGGCCACGCCAACCTCGCCACCACCCAGCGCTACACCCACGTGGACGCAGAGCGGCTGCGCAGCGTGTACGCCCAGGCGTTCCCGCGCGCCTGACCGACCGCTCCTCAACCGTCCGGCAGCAGCACGATCGGCGGCCGGTCCAGCAGGGACAACGGGTCGATGTAGCGCTCGCCCCGCCGCACGCCCCAGTGCACGCACGACCGGGGCGCGCAGTGGTTCGGCGGCGTGCCGTCGGAGCCGTCCTCCACCACGCCGATCACCGTGCCGGCCGCGACCGCCGTGCCGACCGGCACGGACGCCGCCACCGGTTCCAGGCTCGTGCGCAGACCGTCCGGGTGGGTGACCACCACGACCCCGCGGCGGGCGACCTGCCCGGAGAAGGTGACCACTCCGGGGCCGGGGGACAGCACCGGCGAGCCCACCGCGGCCGCCAGGTCGACGCCCCGGTGCCCGGCGCCCCACTCCTCCTCGGGCGGGTCGAACAGGCGCTCCACCCCGGCCGGCGGGTCCACCCCCGCGACCGGCGGCACGTAGCCGGTCACCGCGGACCCGGCCCAGGGAGCGCCGGACCCGGTAGCCCCGGCACCCGCCCCCACGTCACCGGCGGCCCGCAGGGCGAACGGGGCGGCGGCGCCGGCCGGGACCGCGACGTCGGGCCCTGTCCGTAGCGCCCCGGCGGGCGGCGCCGCCGCCACGGCGACGAGAAGGATCACGACCGCGACGAGCGCGAGGACCGGCAGGAGGCGCCGGCCCGGGGCCCGACCACCGGTCCGGTGGGGGATACGAGAGTTCGTCATGCCGTGAGCATCACCCGCCCCGCCAGCCGCCGGGAGGGGGCTTCGGCGTGCCTGTGCACGAACCGGCCTGGAGGCGCCCTGTGGTCGCGCTCGCTGCCTTCTGCCGCCGTCACGAGGGTCGGTCCGCGGGCGAGAACGGCCGCCAGGACGACCCCGCACGACCGCCCGCACGGAGAGCGGGCGACGTCACAGCGGGGGCCCGTCGCCGAGGTCCTCGCCGCGGGGACCGGTCGGGTAGACTTCAACCCGCGACCGGCATGTGCTGTCAGTCCGGCAGGCGTCCAGCTCCGCTGGCCCTCTGCTTGGCAGGGAGAGCTCCGGTCGACATCGCGCGCCACATCGAGTCGCGTCCGGCAGTGGTCCGGCCCCCAGGGTCGGCGTCGGGAACGACGTGGCGCCAGGGGCACCTTCATGAGGAGGTGCCGGCAACCGAACCGCGGCCCGGGGCACAGCTCTGGTCCGCCTGAAATGCGTGCGGGCCTCGGGTCGATCCCGGACCGCACCGAAAGGACGTGTCATGGCCGTCGTGTCCATGCGCCAGCTCCTCGAGAGCGGTGTCCACTTCGGACACCAGACCCGCCGTTGGAACCCGAAGATGAAGCGCTTCATCTTCACGGAGCGCAACGGCATCTACATCGTCGACCTGCAGCAGTCGCTGCACTTCATCGACAGCGCCTACGACTTCGTCAAGGAGACGGTCGCCCACGGCGGCTCCATCCTCTTCGTCGGCACCAAGAAGCAGGCCCAGGAGCCGGTTGCCGAGCAGGCCGCCCGCGTCGGGATGCCCTACGTGAACCACCGCTGGCTCGGTGGCATGCTCACCAACTTCACCACGGTGCACAAGCGTCTCCAGCGCCTCAAGGAGCTCGAGGAGATCGACTTCGACGACGTGGCCGCCTCGGGCCTCACGAAGAAGGAGCTCCTGGTGCTGCGCCGCGAGAAGGACAAGCTCGCGCGCACCCTCGGCGGTATCCGTGACATGGCCAAGGTCCCCTCGGCCGTCTGGATCGTCGACACCAACAAGGAGCACCTCGCGGTGGACGAGGCCCGCAAGCTGGGCATCCCCGTCGTGGCGATCCTCGACACCAACTGCGACCCCGACATGGTCGACTACGCGATCCCGGGCAACGACGACGCGATCCGTTCCGTCACGCTGCTCACCCGCGTGATCGCGGACGCCGCCGCCGAGGGCCTCATGCAGCGCCACTCGGGTGGTGCCAAGACCGGTGCCGAGGCCGAGGCCGCCGCCGAGCCGCTGGCCGAGTGGGAGCGCGAGCTCCTCGCCGGTGACACCACCGAGGGCACGGTCGAGACCCCGGCCGCGACCGCCGAGGGCACCGTCGACGAGGCTGCCGCCGAGGCCGCTGCCGCCGCCACCCCGGCTGCTCCGGCCGAGGTCGTGGAGGCCGTCGAGGCCGCCGAGGCCGCTCCGGCTGCTGCTCCCGAGGCAGAGGCCGAGACCGAGAAGTGATGCGCTGCGTCGGCCGGGTGCGCTGCGCGCGGACCCGGCCGGCGCGCCGTCCCTGACGGTCGTACGACCTCCCAAGAACAACACGACTGCACGGAGGACCAGAACAATGGCGAACTACACCGCCGCTGACATCAAGGCGCTGCGTGAGCGGACCGGCGCCGGCATGCTCGACGTCAAGAAGGCCCTGGACGCGGCCGACGGCGACGCCGACAAGGCCATCGAGATCATCCGGACCAAGGGCCTGGCCCGCGCCGCCAAGCGCGAGGGCAACGCCACGTCCGAGGGTCTCGTCGCCGTCAAGGTCGAGGACACCGCGGCCGGCCAGGTCGCCACCATGATCGAGCTGAACGCCGAGACCGACTTCGTCGTCAAGAACGAGAAGTTCATCTCGCTGGCCGAGGCCGTCCTGGAGGCCACCGCGGCCGCCGGTGCCGCCGACGAGGTCGCGGCTGCCGCCGCCCCCGCCGGTGAGGGCACCGTCGCCGAGCTCATCGCCGCTCAGGGCGCCACGCTGGGCGAGAAGCTCGTCCTGCGCCGCGTCGCGCGCGTCGAGGGCCCGAAGGTCACGACCTACCTGCACAAGACGGCCAAGGACCTGCCGCCGTCGATCGGTGTCCTCGTGGTCACCGACGAGGCCGGTGCGGCCGTCGCCAAGGACATCGCGCAGCACATCGCCGCGATGGCCCCGAAGTACCTCACGCGTGACGAGGTCCCGGCGGACGTCGTCGAGAAGGAGCGCGAGATCGCTCTGGAGACCTCGAAGAACGAGGGCAAGCCGGAGGCGGCGCTGCCCAAGATCGTCGAGGGTCGCCTGAACGGCTTCTTCAAGGAGGTCGTCCTGGTGGACCAGCCGCTGGCGAAGGACCCGAAGACCACGGTCGCCAAGCACGTCGCCTCGGTGAACGGTGCCCTGACCGCGTTCGTGCGTTTCCGCGTCGGTTCCTGACGCAGCTCGTTCGGCCCGGTCCGCGCTTCGGCGCGGGCAGGGCCGACGCATACGCGGCC
>NZ_JBHVEG010000128.1:0-18487 GCF_042802395.1 Promicromonospora sp. NPDC057488 | reverse complement strand
GTCCTGGAAGTTCTCGATCAGCGGCCTCCGGCCGCCGGCCCCCCGCAGCTCGGGCGGCAGCATGCCCGCCCGCACCCGGCGGCTACTTCGTCGAGGCCGGATCCTCGTCGCCGATGTGCCCCGGGGCGTTGGCGGCCAGGACCCGCTGGACGAAGGCGCAGTACTCCGACATGTAGTGCCGCAGGAACGTCGCCGTGGCCTCGTTGACCACGGTGCCGTCCGGGCCGAAGTCGGCGGCGTCGTAGGTGATGTAGGCCTCGGGGGCGTTGAGCTGGGGCGCGTCGAGGAAGCTCAGCACGCCGCGCATCGACGACTGCATCACGGCCGTGCCGATGCCGCCCGGCGAGGCCCCGATGATGCCGGTGGGCTTGCGGGCGAACGAGTTCTGGCCCCACGGCCGCGAGCCCCAGTCGATGGCGTTCTTCAGGGCGCCGGGGATGGACCGGTTGTACTCCGGGGACACGAACAGCAGCCCGTCCGAGGCCTCGAGCGCCGCCTTGAACGCCCGGCCCGCGGGCGGGAAGTCGGCGTCGTAGTCCCAGCTGTACAGCGGCAGGTCGCCGATGGGGATCTCGGTGAACGACAGGTCGTCGGGTGCCGAGGCGATCAGCGCCCTGGACAGCGTGCGGTTGATGGATCCCTTGGCCAGGCTGCCGACCAGGTAGCCGATCTCGTAGGTCATGACGCCTCCCGTGCATCAGGCGGCCGTCGACGCCGGCCGCCGGCGTGCCGTCCTACCCACTGTGCGCTCGCCTGCCCGGACCGGCGACTCCGGCCGGGACTCAGCCGTCGCCGTCGAACAGGCCGCCGTCGAGCAGCCAGTTGTAACGCAGGCGCAGGGCGCGCTCGGTGCTGGCCAGCAGGGTGGCCACCAGGATCGAGAGGTTGAGCCACGCGGGCAGGCTGACCGGCGACGTGAAGGTCGTGCCGATCCGCTCGGCGAGCGGCGGGAACTGGGAGACCTCCTCGACGATCTGCGGCACCCCGAGGACCAGGCCGACCACGAGGACGACGACAGAGACCAGCCCGATGGACCGGCCCACGACAGGGTGCGCGTTCTGCAGGCGGGCGCGGCGGCCCTCGGCCGAGGCGGCGTCGGGCGCGAGCTGGCGCTCGGTGCCGTCGTCGGCCACGTAGTGGCAGCGGCGGAGGCCGAAGCCGCTGGTGACCACCTCGATGACACCGCCCGGCACCGGGAACCGGGCCGGGAGCTTGGACGTGGCCTGCAGCCGGCCGTCGAGGTAGAGCTTGGCCCAGACCGTGCCGTTGTCGTCGCCGCCGTGCCGGATGTCCACCGACCAGGTCTCGCGGCGGCCGTCGGCGGTGGTCAGCTCGAGGTGGAACAGCGACCGCAGGAGCAGCTGCCACCACCGGAACCGTGGGAGCGGGCTGCCGTCACCTGGCCGGACGCGCTTGTCGGCACGACGGCGACTCCGGTCCGAGAACATGCCCGACACCGTAACAACGCGCCCGTGGGGCCGCACCGAAGATCGTCGGCGCGGCCCCACGGGTGTCGTCGGGTCTACCCGGCGAGCGCGGTCCGAGCCTCGGCGAACCAGCGGTCGGCGGCCTCGTCCGCGGTCAGCGTGCCGTAGGCGACCTCCAGGGCGATGGTCGTGAAGCCGGCCTCCAGGTTGCTGAGGCCGGCCACGGGCGGCGGCGGCGAGCCCACGAGGTGGGGTTCGAGCGCGCTCTCGTAGTCGAGGATCTGCTGGTCGAGCTCGTCCAGCTCGACGCCCTCGAGCGTGGCGCTGGAGGCGGGCACGCCGCGGGACATGCCGAAGATCTCGCCGACGCGGGGGTCGTTGACCAGGAAGTCGACCAGCTTCGCCGCCTCGTCGGGGTGCTCGCTGTTGGCCGCGACCGAGAGCTGCAGGCCGGGCTTGAGGAACATGCCGCTGTTGTTCTCGAAGTCGTCGGCGGGCACGGGCAGCAGCGTCAGGTTCGGCTCCGCCTGCCCCTCGCTGAACCGGACCAGGAAGTTGTCCCAGCTGATCTCGGCGGCGGTCTCGCCCACGCCGACGGCGTCCGCGCCGGAGAGCTGCTCCTGGCGCTTGGTCGGCAGGAACCCGTCCTGCTCGTGGATCGCGGCGCTCTTGCCCCACCAGTCCGCGAGGTCGGCCTCGTCGAAACCGAGCTGGTCGCCGTCGAACAGCGCCTTGCCGTTCTGCTGCAGCCAGATCTGGAACAGCCAGAAGAACTGGGTGTAGTCGACCGAGCCGTACACGGCCGGGTCGTGCTCGGCCCCGGCGGCGGAGATCTCGGCCAGCAGGGCGTCGTACTCGTCCCAGGTCAGTCCCTCCTCCGGCACGTCGACGCCGAGCTCGTCGAGCAGGTCGGTGTTGACGAACGTGCCCAGCGTGCTGGCGCTGCTGGCGAGCCCGTAGGTCTGGCCGTCCACCTGCCCCGAGGCGAGCAGCGGCTCGGCGATGGTGCCGACCTCGATCGTGTCGCCGAAGTACTCGTCGAGCGGGAGCACGTGCCCGAACTCGGTGTACTCGGTGAGGTAGGCGAGGTCCATCTGGAGCACGTCGGGCAGGGTGCGGCTGGCGGCCTCGGTGTTGCGCGCGGTCCAGTAGTCGGTGAAGCCCGCGTAGCTGGTCTGCACGGTGATCCCCGGGTTGTCCTCCTCGAAGATCTCCAGCGCCTGCTCGTACCGCTCGGCGCGGCTGGCGTCGCCCCACCAGGAGAACGTCAGCGACACGTCCTCGTCCGATCCGCCCGACCCCGAGCCGCCGGACGAGCACGCGGCCACGGCCAGCACGGCCGCCACGGCCACCCCGGCGCGGAACATCCTCCGGCGGCCGCGGCCGCGGGCCGTGCCGCGGTCCCTCCTCGCGTGCAGATACATGTGAGCCTCCTTGCTCGTGTTCGTCGCAGGACGGATCCGCCCTGGCCCGCGCACAGCGTGCAGCCCCGCCAGCACCCCGCCGCGCGAACGGACAAAAGCGGTCACGGCCGGGGCGCCGCCCCGCAGGAGGCCCGCACGGTCAGCCGGGGCAGCAGCTCGATGTGCCGCGGCGGGCGGTGCTCGACGGCGTCGGGGTCGCCTGCTCCGTGGACGCCCGAGCCGTGCGCGATCCGGTCGACCAGGAGCTGCAGCGCCTCCCGGCCGAGCTCGCGGCGCGGCGTCGTCACCGTGGTCAGCGGCACGGCGGCGAGCTCGGCGTTCTCGTCGTCGTAGGCCACGACGGCGAGGTCGTCGGGCACGCGCAGGCCGCGGTCCAGGGCGGTCTCCACGAGGCGCGCGGCGTGGTCGTCGGTGTGCACCAGCACCGCCCGGGTGCCGGTCGCGAGGCACCGGTCCAGCAGGTCGGCGAGCTCGCGCCGCAGCCGGGCCGGGTCCTCGTCGCCCTTGGACAGCGCGACGTCCGGACCCGGTTCGAGGCCCAGCCGGGCCACGGCCGTGGCGTGGCCCTCCCGCACGCGGGGCGCGGTGGGGGTCCGGTCGTAGACGCCGAGCCCCACGCGGCGGTGCCCCAGCCGGGCCAGGTGCTCGACGGCGAGCACGGCGCCGTGCGCGTGGTCGGTACGGGCCACGTCGAGCTCGCTGAGGCTGGTCAGGGCGTCGATGCGCCGCTCGACGAGCACCAGCGGCACGGGGATGGAGCCGAGCCACGCGGCGAGGTCCTCCGGGCTGCGGTCGCGTGTGGTGGGGGCGAGCACGAGGCCCGTGGCGCCCAGCGCGAGGAGCCGCTCGACCTGCTGCTCCTCCAGCTCGGACCGGTAGTGCGAGACGCCGAGCACCAGCCGCACGCGCAGGGAGGGCGCGAGCGCCTCCATGCCCCGGACCGTGTCCAGGAAGTGCGCCACGGCGCTCGGCACCACCACGCCCACCAGGGCCTGGGCGGCCTGCGGGCCCCGGTCGGAGCGCAGCGCGATGGCCCCGCCGTGCACGCGCCCGAGCCTGCCCGCCCGCTCCAGCTCGCGGATGTCGCGGCGGATGGTCACCTCGGAGACCTCCAGCCGCGCCGCGATCTCGGCCGAGCGCACGCTCCCCCGCAGCTCGACCTCGCGCAGCAGGTACTCGTGCCGGCTCCTCGGCAGGTGCATGTGGTCTCCTCGTGCCCGGCGGCGTCCCCGTCGACGCCGGACCACACTGTAGCCAGCCGATGACCGGAATTGTCCGGTCGGACAGTTCCGGGCCGTGCGGCGGGTGAGGATGCGCGCGTGACGACCGCACCCACTGCCGGACAACTGCCCGAGACCACCCCGCGCTGGAGCCGCGACCGCTGGCTGGGGACCGCCGACGACCTGCTGCGCGCCACCGAGCCGTACGCCTCCCCCGGGCGCGCCCTGCTGCCGCTGCCCGGCCCGGTCAGCGCCTCGGGCGCCTGGAGCGACGGGCTGGAGGGCTTCGCCCGGACCTTTCTCCTGGCGGCCTTCCGGGTGCGCGGGCAGGACGGCGACGACCCCGACGGGCTGCTGGAGCGGTACGCCGAGGGGCTGCGGAACGGCACGGACCCCACCAGCCCGGAGCGCTGGCCTCGCATCGACGAGCGCCGGCAGGCCGTCGTGGAGGCGGCGTCGGTCGCGGTGGGGCTGGCCGAGACGCGCCCCTGGCTGTGGGACCGGCTGGACCATGACGTCCGCGAGCGCGTGGTGGCGTGGCTCGCCGGGGTGGTCGGCACCAGCGGGTACCGCAACAACTGGGTGTGGTTCCAGAACGTGATCGAGGCGTTCCTGGCGTCGGTGGGCGGGCCGTGGGACCAGGCCGACCTGGACCGCAACGAGGAGCTGGCCGAGGGCCTGTACGTGGGCGACGGCTGGTACTCGGACGGGCGGGGCCGCGACGGCCGGCGCCAGAGCTTCGACTGGTACGCCGGGTGGGCGTGGCACCTGTACCCGGTGCTGCACGCGCGGATGGAGGGACGCCCGCTCGCCGAGCGGCACGCGGAGCGGCTGCGGGCCTACCTGGAGCAGGCGCAGCACCTGGTCGGGCGGGATGGGGCGCCGCTGCTGCAGGGCAGGTCGGTCACCTACCGGTTCGCGGTGCTGGCCCCGTTCTGGGCGGGGGCGCTGGCGGGGGCGACGCCGCTGTCCCCCGGCGCGACGGGCGCGCTGACGTCGGCGGTGGCGAAGCACTTCTACGCGCACGGCGCCGTGGACGAGCACGGCCTGCTGCCGATCGGGTGGCACGGCCGGTTCGACCGGCTGCGGCAGCTCTACTCGGGCGGGGCGTCGCCGTACTGGGCGAGCAAGGGGTTCGCGGGCCTGCTCCTGCCCCCGGACCACCCGGTGTGGACGGCGCCCGACGACGTGCCCGCGCCCTGGCGCCAGGAGCACGTGGTGCCGCTGCGCGAGCCGGGGTGGCTGGTCGTGGGGACGCCGTCGGACGGGATCGTGCGGGTGCTCAACCACGGCTCGGACCGGCTGCTGGAGCCGCCGGCGCAGGCACACGCCGACGACCCGTTCTACCGGCGGGTCGGCTACGCCAACGTGGTCTCACCGCAGCTCACGCCCGCGGACGTCGCGGCGCCGGCCGACTCGCACGTGGCGCTGCTCGACGGCGCGGGCCGGCCGTCGCACCGCGACGGCATCGAGCGCGTGCACCTGGGCGAGCGGGTCGCCGTCTCGCGGTCGCGCGTGCACTGGCTGGACGTGCCGGGCGCCGGGCCGGACGGCGACCACGCCGGGTGGGCTGCGGCGCGGCGCGGCCCCGTGGTCACGACGGCCGCCGTGGTGCGCGGCCCGCTGGAGGTGCGCCTGGCGTGGTGGACGCCGCCGCCCGCGGCCGGGCCGGGCACGGCCGGGGCTACCACCCCGCCGCCGGGCGCGGACCTGGACGCCGACGTCGCCTGGCCCGCCGACCCCGGGCCGTGGACGTTCCGGCTGGGCGGGTGGCCGCTCGCGGCCGGGTCCGACGGGGACCTGGGAGCGGAGGTCACGGACGGTGCGGCCGGTGCGGACGCCGCCGACAGCGCTGACAGCGCGGGCGGCACCGTGCGCGTGACCCGAGCCGACGGGACGACGTCGGAGCTCCGCGGGCTGCGCGGGCTGCCCCGGGCGGGCGCGGACCGGCGGACCGGCGCAGACCCGCTCGGGGCGGCCTCGGTGGTCCCGTCGCTGACCGGCGCCGCCCCGGCGGGACCAGGCGAGGTGGTTGCCGCCCTCGTCGTGCTGACCGGGGACCCCGCCGCCGCGGACCTGGACGCCGTCGAGGCGGTCGTCCCCGTGCCCGCCCGCGGCGTCGTCGAGGTGCGCTGGCGGGACGGCGTGGTCGACGTCGTCCCCACCGGACCGGCGGACCACGCCACGAACGGAGACGCCGCGTGACCCGGCCCCGCGTGCTGTTCGCCCTCCGCGACCCGGCGCTGCTGCCCGACCTGTTCGACGACGCCACGCTCGCCCGCCTGCGCGCGGCCGCCGACGTCGCCGACGGGGTGCTGACGCCGGAGGCGACACAGGACGACCCGGCCCACGGCGACCTGGCCACGGCCGACGTCCTGGTCACCGGCTGGGGCGCGCCGTACCTGGACGAGGCGTTCCTGCGGCGCGCGCCGCGGCTGCGCGCCGTGGTGCACACGGCGGGCACGGTCAAGTCGTTCGTCACGCCGGCGGTCTGGGAGCGGGGCGTCCGCGTCTCGACGGCGGCCGAGGCGAACGCGCGGCCGGTCGCGGAGTACACGCTCGCGATGGTGCTGCTGGCTGGCAAGCGGGTGCTGGAATCGGCAGCGGCCTACGGCCGGGACCGCACCCTGCGGGGCTGGTCGCCGCCGGCGCCGCTGGGCAACAACGGGCTGACGGTCGGCGTGATCGGCGCCTCCCGGATCGGGCGCCAGGTGCTGGGTCTGCTGGCCCCGTTCGACGTGGACGCGCTGCTGCACGACCCGTGGGTGGACGCCGCGGCCGCGCGCGCCCTGGGCAGCACGGCCGTGGGCCTGGACGAGCTGCTGACCCGGTCCGACGTCGTGACGGTACACGCACCGGCCCTGCCGGAGACCTACCGGATGCTCGGCGCGCGGGAGCTGGCCCGGATGCGCGACGCGACGACGCTGGTCAACACCGCGCGCGGGCAGCTCGTGGACACCGAGGCGCTGACGCGCGAGGTCGTGGCGGGCCGGCTGCGCGCCGTCCTCGACGTGACCGACCCGGAGCCGCTGCCGCCCGACCATCCCCTGTTCGGGGCGCCCGGTGCACTGCTCACCCCGCACGTCGCGGGCTCGCTGGGCAACGAGCTGCGGCGGCTCGGCGCCTCCGCCGTCGCGGAGGTGGAGCGGCTCGCCGCGGGCCAGGACCTGCTGCACGAGGTGCTGCCCGACCAGCTCGCCACGACGGCCTGAGCCCCGGGCCGCACCCGGGCGCCTGACCGCATTTGTCCGTTCGCCCGCGGCCGGCGGGCCGCCGACCCAGGATGTCTGACGCCCGACGACGGGCGACCTCACTTCGCGCGAAGGAGCTGAACATCGTGGTTCACATCAGTCGGCGTACCGTCCTGACCTCGGCGCTGGCCGCGGGCGCGGGGGTGGCCCTCGGGCCACGCCTCGCCACGGCGCACGCGGCCCAGGGCGTCCCCACCCTGGTCCCGGCCGGGCACGACCCGGTCGACCTGCACTGGCTGGAGGGCGGCTCCCCCGCCGCCCTGGCCGGGGGCACCACCTGGGGTGTGCCCTGGCCGCGGGGCGCCTTCGCGCCCGACCAGCAGCTCGCACTCACGACGGCGGCCGGCGAGCCGGTGCCGGTGCAGACCTGGCCCACGGGCTGGTGGCCGGACGGCAGCGTGAAGTGGACCGCGCACGCCGTCAGCGCGGAGGCGCCGCGGGCCGAGTCGTACCGCCTGGCCGCCGGCCGGCCCAGCACGCCCGGCAAGCGGGTCACGGTCCGGGAGACGCCGGGCGAGATCACCGTCGACACCGGCACGGTCCAGGTGGTCTTCGCCCGCAACGGCAACCAGGTGGTCCGCGCGATCCGCCGCGGTGGGCAGGACGTGGCGCTGGGCGGCCGGCTCATCGTCTCGCGGCAGGACGTGCCCGACACCGACCGGAGCGGCAGCGTGCGGCACGAGTCGTTCACCGGCGCCGTCGACCGCGTGACCGTCGAGCAGTCCGGGCCCGTGCGCGCCGTCGTCAAGGTCGAGGGCAGGCACCGCAAGGGCCAGCGCTCGTGGCTCCCGTTCGTGCTGCGGTTCTACCTGTACGCGGGCTCGGACGGCGTCCGCGTGGTGCACACCTTCGTGTTCGACGGCGACGAGAACCGCGACTTCATCACCGGCATCGGCGTGACGTTCTCGGTACCGATGCGCGGCGAGGCGTACGACCGCCATGTGCGGTTCGCGGGCGCGGACGGGGGCGTGCTGTCCGAGGCCGTGCGCGGCGTCACCGGCCTGCGCCGGGACCCCGGGGCCGCCGTCCGCACCGCACAGGTCGAGGGCCGTGCCCTGCCCGACCCGGCCACGTGGGACCAGCGCGTCACCTCCCGCCTGCACTGGGTCCCGCAGTGGGGCGACTACAGCCTGTCCCAGCTCACGGCGCACGGGTTCGAGATCCGCAAGCGCACCGGCCCGGGCCACTCGTGGATCCGGGTCGACGGCGGCACCCGCGCCGCGGGGCTCGGGTATGTCGGCACGCCGTCGGGCGGCCTGGCCTTCGGCATGCGCGACTTCTGGCAGCTGCACCCCACGGAGCTGGAGATCACGGGCGCCGCGACCGACGAGGCCGAGGCGACGGTCTGGCTGTGGTCGCCCCGGGCCGAGGCCATGGACCTGCGCTTCTACCACGACGGCCTGGGGCAGGACACCTACCCCGAGCAGCTCGACGCCCTGGAGATCACCTACGAGGACTACGAGCCCGAGTTCGGCACGCCCTACGGCGTGGCCCGCACCACCGAGCTGATGTTCTGGGCGCTGGCCGCCACCCCGACCGCCGAGCGGTTCACCGAGCTGGCCGCCGCGAGCGCCACGCCGCCGCTGCTGGTCGCCGATCCGGGGCACGTGCACTCGGCCGGGGTGTTCGGCTCGTGGGCACCCGCGGACCGGTCGACCCCGGCGCGAGCGGCGATCGAGGACAACCTGGACCGGATGCACGCGTACTACGTGGACCAGGTGGACCAGCGGTCCTGGTACGGGTTCTGGGACCACGGCGACGTGATGCACGAGTACGACGGCGACCGGCACCAGTGGCGCTACGACGTCGGCGGGTACGCGTGGGACAACTCGGAGCTGTCGACGGACCTGTGGCTCTGGTACCACTACCTGCGCACGGGCGACGCGACGGCGTTCAGGCTCGCCGAGGCCATGACCCGGCACACGGGCGAGGTGGACCAGTACCACCTGGGCACGTGGAAGGGCCTGGGCACGCGGCACGGCGTCATGCACTGGGGCGACAGCGCCAAGCAGGTGCGCATCTCGAACGCGAACTACCGGCGGTTCCACTACTTCCTCACGGCGGACGAGCGGGTGGGCGACACCCTGCACGAGCTCGTGGACTCCGACCGGACGTTCCTGGTGCTGGACCCGGGCCGCAAGATCAACGGCGGCGGCCCGTTCGACCCGGATCCCTCGGCGCTCGGCGTGGGACAGACCACCGACTGGGGTGCCCTGGCGGGTGCGTGGCTCACCGAGTGGGAACGGAACGGCGACCCGATCGCGCGCACGAAGCTGCTCAACGGTGCGCGGTCGATCGCGGCGCTGCCGAACCACTGGGTGCAGGGGTCGGTGCGCTACGACCTGGCCGACGGCACGTTCACGGGTCCGGCGGAACCGTCGGTGTCGATCGGCAGCCTGAGCAGCGTGTTCGGGCTCATCGAGGTGATGACGGAGCTGATCGACCTGGTCGACGAGCCGGAGGTCGAGGCGGCGTGGGTCGAGTTCTGCCGCCTGTACAACGGCACGGCCGCCGAGCAGGTCGCGGCCACCGGGGCGTCGTGGGGCAGCCTCAACCTGCGGCAGTCCTACTCGCGGGCCACCGCCTACGCGGCGGCGCGCCTGGACGACACCACGCTGGCGCGCCGGGCGTGGACCGAGTTCCGCACGGGCCACGCCGGCTACCCGGCGGACCACCCCTTCGAGACGGTGCGCGTGGAGCCGCCGCGCGTGCTCAACGCGGTGGACGAGGGCCGGTTCTCGACCAACGCCAGCGCGCAGTACGGCCTGGCGGCCATCCAGTGCCTGGCGCTGGTCGGAGAGGAGCTGTGAGGAGCGCTACCTGCTGTCCTTCTTGCCCTGCCGCCGCGCGCCCTGCGCCTTGGTCGACGCGTCGCGCTTCTTGCCGCCCGTCGTCTTCTCGTGGCTGCGGGCGCGGCCGGGCCCGACCTTGGCCGCCTTGGCGTTGGCCGCCGCCTTCGGGCCGGACGACTTGCCCGCCTTCGCCCGAGCCAGCCGCTCCTCCTTGAGGGCCTCGGCCTGAAGGTGCGCCACGTGCGCGAGGCGCCCGCTGACGATCGCCAGCGCCTCCTCGAACGCGGCGGCGCGCCAGCGGGCCTTGCCGCCCTTGGGCGCGGCCTTGCCCCGGCCACCGGCGGCCTTCACGTCCAGCGCGGCCTTGCGCCGGTAGTTCTTGACGTGCTTGTTGCGTGCCCGGCGCACCCGCCGGTGCAGGTCGAGCAGCTCGTCCTCGTCGAGCGCCTTGAGCCGCTTGGGTTCGAGCTCGCGCACGAGCGTGAGCTCGTCGTCCTTGAGCACCCACAGGTAGTCGTCCATCGCTGACCGTCCTCCGCGCCGGGTTCCTGGGCCTCCCCCACCTTCGCAGGTCTGGCCCGGCCCGGCGCGGCGGGCGTCAGTTCTTCAGGATGTCGCCCGCGCTCTCCAGGACCAGCGGGATGCCGTCGCCCGTCCAGCGCAGCGGGATCACCTCGACCGGGGTGTCGCACGCGGTCAGGATGGCGCGCGGCGTGCGCCCCAGGCGGGCCGGGTGCCGCATCCCGCGGTGGTGGCGCGCGACCATCAGCACGTCGGCGTCGGAGGCGGCCTCGACCAGCACCTCGTCCGGGCGCCCCGGAATCACGGCCGTCTCGACGGGCACGGTCGGGTAGACGGCGGACCACTCCGCCACGACCGTCTCCAGCAGGCGGTTGGCGGCCTTGACCGAGTCGTCGGCATAGGCGTCCGCGACGCCCAGGTCCGCGGCGAGGTCCGGGACCTCGACGGCGTGCACCACCCGCACCGCGGCGTGCCGCGGTGCCGCCGTCGACATGGCGTGGGTGAGTAGCTCGCCGGCGCTGGTGAACGTCTTGATGCCCACCACGATGCGGCCGAGCCGGGTCTCCTGCCAGCGCGCGGGGACCACGGTCACGGGCAGGTCCACCCGCCCGACCACCTCGGCGGTCGTCGCCCGCGCTACCAGCCGCTCGGCGCCGCGCCGGGTCTCGCGCCCGAGCACCATCAGGTCCCCGGAGGCGGACGCCGTCACGAGCTGCGCCACACGCGGGCCCAGGGCGAGCACCGGCTCGATCTCCAGGTCGGGGGCGACGGCGCGTGCCCGGGCCGCCTCGCGGTTGACGGTGCCGCGACCCGAGCGCTCCAGGTAGTCGACGTCGCCCGCCTCGGCGGGCCACAGCCCGCTCTCCGGCAGCGGCGCCGGCACCACGTGGACCATCCGCATCCCGGTGCTCCGCAGCCGGGCCTCGTTGATCGCGTACCGGACGGCGCCCGCGCTGCGGTCGCTCCCGTCGACGGCGACGACGACCGGGGCGGGGCGCTGGTCCGCGTCCGCGGGGCTCGACTCCTCCCTCGTCCGGGCCCACGCGCGGATCACGAGAGCCGCCTGGTGGGCCGGTGGGCCACGACCTCGGTGCCCACCGTCTTGCCCCAGGCGTGGGCGCGGTCGAGCTCGCCGTCGACCAGCGGGCCCGTGATGTCGGCGACGCGGAAGCTAGCGGGCGCCGTGACCAGGGCATAGCCCAGCCGGTCCAGCCGTCGGCCGGCCGCCCGTGCGGCGGACCCCGTCAGGCGGGACGTGGCGCGCGTGTCGAACGCCGTGGCCGCCGTCGGCGTGCAGACGCCCGGCAGCCCGCCGAGCCACTCGCGGATGCCCACGTCGCGGGAGACGACGGAGGTGGCCCGGCCCGCGGCGTCGCGCCGCGTCGAGGGCCAGGACATGCTGAAGGCGTGGGTCGGCCCGCCCACGACCAGCAGGGTCACGTCGGCCGGGACCGTGCGGGGCGCCGCCCCCACCTCGACGACGTCGGCGTGCATCGACGCCTCGATCCCCTCCGCGACCGCCCGCGCGACCGCCTCGGTGTTGCCGAACATCGACTCGTAGACCACCAGGGCACGCATCGTCATCAACTCCTCGGTTCCTGTCTCCACGCTCCGTTCCTGGGCTGCCGCCCGGCAGGGCCGTCCGGCCCCGGTCGTCGGGACTTTTGGCCCGTGCCCCGCGCGGGGCTCGCGCGAAGACTTGCCTGGACGGTGCGGCACGCCTGACGGGAGCAGAGGACATGGACGTCGTCGACGCACGGGTGGAGCGGATCCTGCGGGCCGGCGCGAGCGCCCCGAGCGTGTACAACACCCAGCCGTGGAAGGTGAGCTTCGCCGGTCGCACGATGTCCCTGCGGGCCGACCCGGCCCGGCAGCTGCGGCACTGCGACCCGCACGGCCGCGAGATGCTGATCAGCTGCGGGGCGTTCCTGTTCAACGCGCGGGCCGCGGCGCGCCGCGAGTCGCTGACCGCCGTCGTCCGGCTGCTGCCGGACCCGCGGGACGACCTGCTGGTGGCGGAGGTGGACCTGCAGCCGGGCCCGATCCCGAACACGGACGAGCTGGAGCTGTCGGTGGCGATCGCGCGGCGCACGACGTCGCGGGTGCCGTTCGACGACCAGCCGCTGTTCACGGACGTGCTGCTGGCCATCCAGCAGGCGGCCCGGGACGAGAGCGGGGACCTGCGGCCGATCCAGCCGTCGGAGCCGGTACGCGCGGAGGTCCTGGGGCTGGTGCGCCGGGCGGAGTCGCTCGCCGCCGAGGACCCGGTGGCCCGGGACGAGGAGCTGGCGTGGACGGCCACGGACGCGGACCGCGCGGACGGCATCCCGCGCGACCTGCTGGGCCCCGCGCCCGACGACGACGGAGCACCGGTGCGGCGGTTCCTCGCGAGCACGGGGACGGTCCCCTTCGAGCAGCGGACGACGATGGCGCTGCTCACCACCCCGGGCGACTCGCCGCGGGACTGGATCACGGCCGGCCAGGCGCTGGAGCGCGCGCTGCTGGTCGCCACGACCTACTTCGTGCACGCGTCGTTCGCGACCACCGTGCTGGAGAACCCGACGACGCGGCACGACCTGCGCCAGGCCCTGGCCCTGGACGCGGCGCCGCAGATGCTCATGCGGCTGGGGTACAGCTCGGTGCCCCTGCGCACGCCCCGACGCACCACGGAGCAGCTCACCGTGCCCCGCGACGGATGACACGGACGCCCGGGAAGAGCCCGGCGCCCTGAGGAGACGAGGAGTCGGTCCCGATGGCGGATACGAACGCCGGCCCGGTGGTGGTCGGCGTGGACGGGTCCGCCTCGTCGACCCAGGCCGTGCACTGGGCGGCGCTGGAGGCCGCCCGGCGCGGCGTGCCGCTGGTGCTCGTGCACGTGTGGACGCCCCTGCCCGTCTCGGCGCCGCACGCGGCGACGCTCGGGCACTACGAGGACGGGCTGATCGCGCGGGGCAACCAGTGGCTGGCGGAGGCGTCGGTGGTGGCGCAGGACGCGGCCCCGGGCCTGACCACGGGCACCCGGATGACGAGCGGCTCGGTGGCCGGACAGCTCATCGGGCGGTCGGCGTCGGCGAGCCTGCTGGTGCTCGGCTCGCGCGGCCTGGGCGGCTTCACCGGGCTGCTGGTGGGCTCGACGACGGTCGCCGTCACGGCCTACGGGCACTGCCCGGTCGTGGTCGTCCGGGGTGCGACGCTGAACGGCCTGAGCCGGCAGGACGGTCCGGTGGTGGTCGGTGTGGACGGGCCGGCGGCCGACGGCGACCCGATCCGGTTCGCGTGCCGGGCCGCGGCCCTGCGGAACGTGCCGCTGGTCGCCGTGCACGCCTGGAGCGACCTGCCGCTGACCGCCGCGTGGGAGCTGACGACGTACTGGCAGACGATCCGGCTGGCCGAGGCGGAGGCCCTGAGCGACCGGCTCGCGATGTACCGGGCGCAGTACCCGGAGGTGCGGGTCGAGCAGGTCGTGGTCCGGGACGGCCCGGTCCACGCCCTGCTCGACCACAGCACCACCGCCCAGCTCGTCGTGGTGGGCTCCCGTGGCCGCGGCGGGTTCCGCGGCCTGCTGCTGGGATCCACGAGCCAGGCGCTGATCTACCACTCGGCCTGCCCCGTGACGGTGGTGCCCGCCGGTGTCAGGAGCGGATGAACTCCAGCAGGTCGGCGTTGATCACGTCGGCGTGCGTCGTCGGCATGCCGTGCGGGAAGCCCGCGTACGTCTTCAGCGTGCCGTTCTGCAGCAGCTCGGCCGACATCGGGCCCGCGTTCGCGTACGGGACGATCTGGTCGTCGTCGCCGTGCATGACCAGCACCGGGACCGTGATCTTGCGCAGGTCGTCGGTGAAGTCGGTCTCCGAGAACGCCGCGATGCCGTCGTAGTGGGCCTTGGCGCCGCCCTGCATCCCCTGGCGCCACCAGTTGCGCACCAGCGGCTCGCGCGTCTCGACGCCGGGCCGGTTGAACCCGTAGAACGGTCCGGCCGGCAGCGCGTGGTAGAACTCGCTGCGGCTGGCGGCGAGCTGGGCGCGCAGGTCGTCGAACACGCTCTTGGGCAGGCCGCCGGGGTTGGCGTCGGTCTGCACCATCAGCGGCGGCACGGCCGCGATGATCGCGGCCTTGGCCACCCGGTCCTCGCCGTGCCGCGCGATGTAGTGCACCACCTCGCCGCCGCCCGTGGAGTGCCCCACGTGGATCGCGTCGCGCAGGTCCAGGTGGGCGGTCACCGCGGCCAGGTCGTCCGCGTAGTGGTCCATGTCGTGGCCGTCGCCCACCTGGGTCGACCGGCCGTGGCCCCGGCGGTCGTGGGCGATCACGCGGTACCCCTGCTGCAGGAAGAACAGCATCTGGGCGTCCCAGTCGTCCGACGACAGGGGCCAGCCGTGGCTGAAGACGATGGGCTGCCCCGTCCCCCAGTCCTTGTAGAAGATCTCGATGCCCTCGTCAGTCACAATCTTCGGCACGTTGTTGCTCCGTTCGCTGGTGCTGGGGCCCGGCTGCCCGAGCCGTCCTGCCAGCATCCACCGACCCGGCGGCGCGCGCAGGCCAGGATCGGCCCGGCGACTGACTTTCCCGGGTGATACTGAGCCTCGCCGGGGCGGATCGAGGATCAGGCGCGGGTCGGTCCCGGCCCGGTGCCGGCTCAGTCCTGGATCAGGCCGATGACGTTGCCGGCCGGGTCGGCGATCCAGCCGATGGTCGGGCCCTGGGCGGGGTCGGAGCTGCGGGCAACGCCGTGCTCGTCCTGCTCGAACCCCGGGTACCGCAGCAGGCTCACCCCGGCGGCCTCGAGCTCCGCCACCGCCGCGTCGATGTCCGGCACCACGAGGTTCAGCACCGTGTACGACGCCGGAGCGTGCGCCGCGCCCTTGGGGTAGACGAACACGGTCGAGCCCTCGGTCAGCTCGATCTCCAGGCCGCCCATGTCGTTGGGCCGGGCGGGCAGGCCGAGGGTGTCGCGGTAGAAGCGGAGCGCCGTCTCGGCGTCGTCCACGGAGAAGCCGCTGAAGCTGCGGAGCGTGGTGACCATGGTGGTTCCTCTCGTCGGGGGCGGTACCTACGGCTGACGCCGGCCGGGCGCGGAACTCATCGGCCGCACCCCCGGCCAGGATCACCCGGGGTGCGCGGCGCGGGCCGTATCACGTCGCCCGCACGACGACTCCCTTTCGGATAGGCGGACGAGGAGGTGCGCCTGATGCGACACCCGACCCATTCCCGGGCGAGGCGGCGCCACGCGCCGGCGGCCCTGCTCCTGGCCCTCGTGCTCTGCGCCGGGACGGCCTGCGCCTGGGGCGGTGGCGACGACACCTCCGGCGGGGACTCCGGACAGACGGACACCGACGACGGCGGCGGCGGGGACGACGGGGGCGACGACGGTGGCGGTGGGGGCGGCAACGGAGGCGGCGACGGCAACGGCGGCGGCGGGCAGCCCTCCCCGATCCGGGTGAGCCGGGCCACGGAGCAGAGCGGCAGCGGCGCGAGCGTGGCGGCGGTCGCGGACCAGACGGCACGCGAGATGGCGGCCGAGTGCCCCGGCGGGGAGCTGTGCGTCACCATCTACTTCAAGCCCGAGGTCCGCGACTGCGACTACTCCGGCTCGGACCCGGCGGCCGGCGAGCTGATCGAGGTCGGCGCCACGCTCACCCTCTTCGGCGTCTGCGACGAGACCCCGGATCCCAGCCCCGAGGAGGACGGCGAGCCGACCGACGACGGCACCGGCGCCACCGGCGACGGGTGACCGCCGTGCCCGACCAGGCGCGGCCCGCGCCCGCGGAGCAGCCCGACAAGGAGCCCGGGGAGAGCACCTCCGTCGACGTCGGCCGGGTGGCCCGCATCGCGACCGAGATCGTCGCGCCGGCCACCCTCGTCACCGCGCTGCTGTACTTCTTCGGCCGCAAGCAGACCACGTTCTTCTACGACTACTTCGGCGTGGAGGTCTCCGCGCTGCAGCTGACCACGACCGACTACCTGTTCCTGGCGCAGGACGGCCTGCTGGTGCCGCTGGCGGTCGTGGCCACGGGGGTGCTGGTGGCGCTGTGGGTGCGCGGCGGGTCGGTCGCGCACCCGCCGCGGCCCGACGTCGAGCTGCGGGTCCTGCGGGTGGCCGGCGGCGTCGGGCTGGCCGGCCTGCTGTTCGGCCTGGTCCAGGTGTTCTGGCCGGGGCTCGGCCTGGCGGGCTGGGTGCCGACCTGGCTGGCGCCCCTGTGCCTGGCGGGCGGCGTCCTGCTGCTCGGCCTCGCGATCCGCAGGCGCCGGGTGCTGCTGCGGAGCGAGGACCCGGACTGGGTCCCGCCGTCGCAGGCGGCGCGACTCGTCGAGTGGGGCGCGATGTTCGTGCTGGTGGCGGTCGCCCTGTTCTGGGCCGTGGCCGACTACTCCGCCGCCGTCGGCCACGCGCGGGCCCAGGAGTTCGCCCGGGACCTGCCGACGTACTCGTCGGTGGTGCTGCACTCCACCACGGACCTGCAGATCGCCGAGCCGGGCGTCACGGCCACGGACTGCCCGGCGGACGAGACCGGGTTCCGCCACCGGTACGACGGCCTGGTGCTCATGGTCGTGGCAGGCGGCCAGTACGTGCTGGTCCCCCGGGCCTGGACGCCCGAGACAGCGAGCGTCGTCTCGGTCCCCGTGACCGACGGCGTCCGGCTCGACCACCTGAGCCCGTCGCCGACCGGCCGCGATCCGGTAGCCTCCGTGCCGTGCGCGTGATCTCGCTCCTTCGTTCGGCCTTCGCCGGTCCCCGGCAGGGTCCCGTCGGGGCGCTGGCGATCCTGACGGTCATCGTTGGCGTGGTCACGATGCACTCGATGAGCGGGTCGCCGACGTCGCACGGGCACGCCGTGCCGCACGAGACCTCCGTGGTCGCCGTCGAGCAGCCGGCCACCGGACCGGTCATGACCCCTGTCCAGGCTCAGACCCAAGTGACACCCCAGGCGCCGGACGGCCACGCCGCCGACGAAGGCCCCTGCTGCGAGGGCTGCGGCGGGCACGACGCCGCCATGGCGATGTGCCTGATGATCCTCGTCGCGCTGCTGGGCCTCGTGGTGCCCGTGCGGCGGCTCCTGTGGCGGGCGCCGCTGGAGCTCGCGATGTCCCTGACGCCGGCGCTCGCCGTCGTCCGCGACCTCGCCGCGCCCAGCCTGCACGACCTCTGCATCTCCCGGACGTAGACCCGGGCCCGGGGGGCCCCGCCCCCCCGCCCCCCCCCCCCCCCCCCCCCCCCCCCCCCCCCCCCCCCACCGCGCGCCGGACCGACGAGCGCGACCGTGCCCCAGCGCGGTCGCGCCCATGAGTGCTACCCGAGATCGAAGCAGAAGCAGAGGAAAGACCATGAAGCGCACCCTCATGTCCGCGATCGCCCTGGCCGGAGCCCTGGCCCTGACCGCGTGCTCAGGTTCCGAGCAGGCCGGACACAACGACGCGGACGTCATGTTCGCCCAGATGATGATCCCGCACCACGAGCAGGCGATCGAGATGTCGGACGTCGTCCTGGCGCGGCCGGACGCCGACCCGCAGGTGGCCGAGCTGGCCACGCAGATCAAGGCGGCGCAGGCCCCCGAGATCGAGGAGCTCGACGGCTGGCTCGACACGTGGGGCGCCGAGCGCACCGCGGAGCACGGCGGCCACGCCGGGATGGACGGCATGATGACCGAGGAGGACCTCCAGGCGCTGGGCGCCGCCGCCGGCCCCGCGGGCGACCGCCTGTTCCTGGAGCAGATGGTGGCGCACCACGAGGGCGCCGTGGAGATGGCGCAGGCCCAGGTGGAGTCGGGCGAGGACGCGGGCGCGGTCGAGATGGCGCAGGCCATCGTCGACACTCAGGCGGCCGAGATCGAGACGATGAAGCAGCTCCTCGAC
>NZ_JBHVEG010000127.1:0-18558 GCF_042802395.1 Promicromonospora sp. NPDC057488 | reverse complement strand
GGCCCCTCGAGGGGCCGGGCCTGCTCGTCACGCGCCCGACGGCGCGCGCGTCACTTCTTGTTGCGGCGCTGGTGGCGCGTCTTGCGAAGCAGCTTGCGGTGCTTCTTCTTGGCCATGCGCTTGCGGCGCTTCTTGATGACGGAGCCCATAGGTCCTCACAATGTTCGGTCGGTCGGTCGGCGGCGGCCCGACGACGGGCCGCGCGGCGAAATGGTCCACGGTTGGTCCGGGACAGTGACGCCATAGTGACGATGGCCGACCAACACGAAAAGGAGTCCGCTACCTAGGCTACCTGCTCTGCCGCGCGCCCCGTAATCGACAGCGGTGTGAGGTGCGCCGGAGCCGCCCGGAGAACGACGTCGGCGCACCGGGTCACGGCCTGGCGGCGAACCGCTCCAGCAGGTCGGCGTGGCCCGAGCAGACAAGCAGGTCGTTGGCCGAGACCCGGGTCTCCGGCGTCGCGTAGACGAAGTCCACGCCCGGCGACTTCACCCCGATCACGGTGATGCCGTAGCGCTTGCGGATGTTCGACTGCGCGAGCGTGAAGCCCTGCGCCTCCCGCGGCGGGCGCATCTTGACGATGGTGAACCCGTCCTCGACCTCGATGTAGTCGAGCAGCTTGCCGCTGACCAGGTGGGCCACGCGCGAACCGGCGTCGGCCTCCGGGAAGACGACGTGGTGCGCGCCGATCCGGGTCAGGATGCGGCCGTGCTCGGCGGAGATGGCCTTGGCCCAGATCTGCGGCGTCCCGAGGTCCACCAGGTTGCCCGTGATCAGCACCGACGCCTCGAGCGACGAGCCGACGCCCACCACCGCGACGCCGAAGTCCTTGGCCCCGAGCTGCTCCAGCGCGTCCGGGTTGGACGCGTCGGCCTCGACCAGCGGCAGCCGCCCCGACCACTGGGCCACCAGCGTGGGGTCCTGCTCGACCGCCAGCACGTCCTGGCCCAGCCGGTCCAGGGTGGCACCGATCGCCGACCCGAACCGGCCCAGGCCGATCACCAGCACACCCGCGTCCCGCTCGGGCTTCTTCTCCGGCACGGTAGTCCTCTCCTGTCACCCGATGTTGTCTGTCGCGTGCGGCCTGCGTTCCGTTCCGGGCGCGTGCCTCGTTCCTCGGCCCGCACCCTGCACTGCACTCCGGCCTCACCCGATGATGGGTCGTTCCTCCGGGAAGCGTACGATGCGCCGCCGGTCGCGAAGGGCCAGCACCGCCACGACGGTCACCGCCCCGGTACGCCCCACGAACATCAGGGCGGCCAGCACGTATTTTCCGGCGTCGGGCAGGTCGTACGTGATGCCGGTCGTGAGGCCGACGGTCGCGAACGCCGACAGCACCTCGAACAGCACCTTGGACAGGGGGAGGTCGGTGAGCTGCAGCAGCGCGACGCACGAGACCAGCACGATGCTCGCGCCCGTGAACACGACCGCGATCGAGAGCCGCAGCACGTCGCGTGGGATCCGGCGGCCGAACGCCTCGATGTCCCGGTCGCCCCGCGCCTCGGCGATGATCGCCAGCAGCATGACCGCGAGCGTGGTCACCTTGATACCGCCCGCGGTGGACGCCGAGCCACCGCCCACGAACATCAGCGCGTCCTGGATGAGCCAGCTCGACTCGTGCATGGCGCCGATGTCCACGGTGCTGAACCCGCCCGAGCGCGGCATGATCCCGGCGAACAGGGCGGCGAGCAGCTTGTCCCCCACGCTCAGCGGACCGAACGTCCGGGGGTTGGTCCACTCCAGCACCAGGAGCAGCACGGCGCCCGCCACGAGCAGCGCGAAGCTGGTCACGAGCGTCAGCTTGCTGTGCAGGGAGAGCCGCTTGGTCCAGCCGTGCCAACGGTGGCCCGGCCGGGGCAGCGACCGCTGGATGTTGAGGATCACGGGGAAGCCGAGCGCGCCGATGAAGACGCCGAGCGCGATCGGCAGCAGGAGCGTCCAGTCCCCCACGTGCGGCATGAGGCCGTCCGCGGTCGGCACGAACCCCGCGTTGTTGAACGCGGAGATCCCGTAGAACAGGGAGTGCCAGGCCGCGGTGCCCACGTTGTCCTCGAGGATCAGGAAGCGCGGGAAGAGCAGCAGCGCGATCGACAGCTCGAGCGTGGTCGCGGTGATGATGATGACGCGGACCAGCGAGCCGACGTCGCCCAGCCGGCTCGTCTTGGTCTCCGACGCCGTGAGCAGCTTCTGCGTCAGCCCGATCTTGCGCGACACCATCATGCCGAGCAGCGAGGCGACGGTCATGATGCCGAAGCCGCCCACCTTGATGCCAGCGAGGATGACGACCTGCCCGTAGAACGACCAGTAGGTCGCCGTGTCCTGGACCACCAGGCCCGTGACGCAGACGGCGGACACCGCGGTGAACAGCGCGTCGACGAAGCTCGCGCCCTCGCCGTCGGCGGTCGCGAACGGGACGAGCAGCAGGATCGCGAACAGCCCGATCACACCCGCGAAGACGGTGACGGCGAGGCGGGCCGGAGCCCGGAAGGCCAGCTCGTCCACCAGCTCCCGGATGCCGAACAGCCTGTGCCGGAAGATCGGCGCCATCCGACCTGCTCCCTCCCCTGCATTCCCGACGATCGACGCCCTACTCTGCCACGCCGGAGGGCCCCTGCCGGGCAGAAGTCCCGCGCGGGACCCGTCTTCGCCCGAGCACGCGCCCGTTCTGAACCACGGCGACCCTCCCCGGCGCGGTCCGTTACCGTGGGCGGGTGCACCTCGCCCGGCTGGTCTGGAGTCCGCGACTCCTCGAGTACGACTTCGGCCCCGGGCACCCCATGGCGCCCGCCCGGCTCGACCTGACGATGCGGCTCATCGAGGCGCTCGGCCTGCTCGACCGGCCCACGCTGGAGGTGGTGGACGCCGAGCCCGCCACCGACGCCGTCATCGAGACCGTGCACGACGCCGACTACGTGGCCGCCGTCCGGCACGCCGGGACCACGCTGGAGCCCGACCTGATGCGCGGTCTGGGCACCGACGACGACCCGCTGTTCGTGGGCATGCACGAGGCCGCCGCGCGGCAGCTCGGCGGGTCGGTCGCGCTCGCCGACGCCCTGTGGCACGGCGAGATCGCGCACGGCGTCAACGTCGCGGGCGGCATGCACCACGCGATGCCGGGCGCGGCGTCCGGCTTCTGCGTGTACAACGACGCCGCCGCGGCGATCCAGCGCCTGCTGGACCTCGGCGCGGAGCGCGTCGCCTACCTGGACTTCGACGCGCACCACGGCGACGGCGTCGAGGCCATCTTCTGGGACGACCCGCGCGTGCTGACCGTCTCGATCCACGAGGACGGCCGCACCCTGTTCCCCGGCACGGGCGCCTCGTCCGACGTCGGCATGCCCGGCCCCGCCGAGGGCACCGCCGTGAACATCCCCGTCCCGGCGCGCACGTCGGGCGCCGCGTGGCTGCGGGCGATCGACGCGGTGGTCCCCGCGCTGGTCCGCGAGCACCGCCCGCAGGCGATCGTCTCCCAGCACGGCTGCGACGCCCACGGGCGCGACCCGCTGTCGAACCTCAACGTCTCCGTGGACGCGCAGACCACCGCGCAGCAGTGGGCGCACGCGCTCGCGCACGAGCACGCCGACGGCCGCTGGCTCGCCCTGGGCGGCGGCGGTTACGCGGTGTCCGACGTCGTCCCGCTCGCCTGGGCGGCGCTCGTCGCCGAGGCCGCGCACGAGCCCCTGGAGCGCGGGGCCGAGCTGCCCGCCGCGTGGTGCGCGGCGGTGGAGGCCCTGGACCTGGAGGCCGCGCACACGCTGGGCACGGCCGAGGTCCCGTTCCGGAGCTGGCGCGACGGCTACGACCCGGCCGACGCCGTCGACCGCGCGGTCCAGGCCACCCGCCGCGCCGTCTTCCCCCACTGGGGTCTGGACCCGCTGCTGGACTGACGACCGGCCGGCGGCTCCCCTTCGAAGCCCGACTTTTCTTCGCTTTGGCGCGCGTCAAAGAGGAGAAATGTCGGGCCTCGAAGGGGAGGCCACCGCGGCCGGAGACCGCAACGCCCGGATCGGCGGCCGAAGCATTCGTGTGGAGTTCAGGTCGGCGACATCTGGGGGCGGGAGGCTCTGGGGCATGCGACGTCGCCTCGCCGGCCTGCCGGCCGCCCTGCTGCTCGTGTCCCTGCTCGCACCGGTCGCGGCGCCCGCGTCGGCCGTCGCGGACGGCCCGGACGCCGGGGCCGGCGGCGGCGGAAAGCACCGGACCGCCACCGTCACCACCTCCGTGGAGACTCCCCCGCTGTACGACGACGAGGCCGGCGGCAACGCGTCCGGCGACGACCCCGCGATCTGGGTGCACCCGGACGACTCGGCGCGCTCGATCGTCGTCGCGACGGCCAAGGAGGGCGGGCTCCGGGTCTACGACGTGGCCGCGGCCGAGCTGCAGTCGGTCGCGGCCACGCCGGCCCCGCGCGCGGACGGCGTGCCCGGCCGGTTCAACAACGTGGACATCGCCTACGGCCTGAAGGTCGGCGGCCGAGCGACCGATGTCGCCGTCGTCTCGGACCGGTACAACGACCAGATCCGCTTCTTCGCGATCGACCCCGCGGGGGCCGACGCCGCGACGCCGCTCACCGAGATCACGGCCCCGGAGCTGGAGTTCCTGTTCAGCCCGGACCGGGAGACGGTCGCCGCGGACCAGACCGCGTACGGCTTGGCCGTCTACCAGCCGCGGCGCGGCGGCACGTACGCCGTCGTGACGCAGGAGGGCAGCACCACCATCGCGACGGCGCGACTCACGACCGGGCCGGACGGCGTGGGCTACACCGACGTCGAGCACCTGGAGCTCCCCGGCGAGTTCCGGCTGCCGGACGGCACCACCTGGGTGCCGTGCGAGGAGCCGGGCGTCGAGCCGCAGCTCGAAGGGGTGGCGGTCGACCGCCGCACCGGCACGCTGTACGCCACGCAGGAGGACGTCGGCCTGTGGCGGGTGCCGCTGCCGCTCGGCTCGGGCGCGCCGCGCCTCGTCGACAAGGTCCGGGACTTCGGCGTGCACGACGCCTACGACCCCGAGACCGAGGAGTGCGCCCCGGTGGACCCGGAGGCGCCGTCGTACGGCGGGACGAACCTGACCGCCGACGCCGAGGGCGTCGACATCTGGTACGGCCCCGGGCGCACCGGGTACGTGATCGTCTCCAGCCAGGGCGACGACACCTACCCCGTCTACGCGCTGACCGGCCGCAACCGTTCGCTCGGCGCCTTCCGCGTGGCGGGCGACGGCGTGGACGACGTCAACGGCTCCGACGGCCTCGCGGTGTCCAACGCGCCCGTCGGGGAGTACGGGTCCGGGCTGCTGGTCACGCACGACGAGCCCGAGACCGGGCCCGACGTCGACCCGGGCCGGGACGCCACGGGCTTCTCGTACGTGCACTGGGGCGACGTCGAGAAGGCCCTGCACCTCCACTGACGACGTGTCAGACGTACAGGTCCCTCCAGGGACCTGTACGTCTGACACGGATCACGCCGTCCGGCGGCGGAGCGTGAGGATGCCGAGCACCACCGCACCCACGATGAACAGGACGATCACGCCGACGGCGCCGCGGACGTCGGACCAGTCGTCTCCCGCGGCGAGCGACGTCATCGCCTCGATCGCGTAGGTGAGCGGGAAGACGCGGGACAGCCACTCCAGCACCTCGGGCATCTGGTCGCGCGGCATGAGCAGCCCGCAGGTGATGAGCTGCGGGAACAGGATCGCGGGCATCATCTGGACCGCCTGGAACTCGCTCCGGGCCAGCGCCGAGGCGGCCAGGCCGAGGGTGCAGCCGAGGATCGCGTCGAGCAGCGCGACCACCACGACGAGCCAGAGCGGGCCGGCCACGTCCATGCCCACCAGCACGGCGAAGCCGACCACCACGAGCGCCTGCACGAGCGCGAGCGTCGCGAACGCCAGGCCGTAGCCCGCCACGAAGTCGCCCTTGCGGATCGGCGTCGTCATCAGCCGCTCCAGCGTGCCGGACTGCCGCTCGCGCAGCGTCGCCACGCTCGTGACCAGGAACATCACGATGAGCGGGAACAGGCCCACCAGCATGGGGCCGAACTGGTCGACCACCTGGGGCTGGTCGTGGAACATCCAGGCGATCAGGCCGATGAGCAGGCACGGCAGGAGCATGATGAGGGCCACGGTGCGGTGGTCGCCGCGCAGCTGGGACAGCACGCGGCCGGCGGTGGCGAGGGTCAGGGTCATCGTGTGGTCTCCTCGTGCGTCTCGGCCGGCGGCGTCTCGACCGGCGGCGTCGCGACGGCGTCCGTCTCGACGGCGTCCGCCGCGTCGATCAGGGCGAGGAACGCGCGCTCGGCGTCCGGCGCCCCGGTGCTGGTCAGCAGGTCGTCGGGCGTGGTGTCCGCGACCAGGCCGCCCGCACGCATCAGGAGCAGGCGGTCGCACTGCGTGGCCTCGTCCATGACGTGGCTGGAGACCAGGAGCGTGCGCCCCTCGGCCGACAGCCGCCGGAACACGGCCCACAGGTCGCGCCGCAGCACCGGGTCGAGGCCCACGGTCGGCTCGTCCAGGACGAGCAGCTCGGGGTCGCCCACGAGGGCGGCGGCCAGCGAGACGCGGGACCGCTCGCCGCCGGACAGGGTGCCCACGCGCTGCTTCTCGTGCCCGCCGAGGTCGACGACGGCGACGGCGTCCGCCACGGCCTTCCCGGGGGACGGGACGCCGGCCAGCGCGGCGAAGTACCGCAGGTTCTGCACCACGGTGAGGTCGGCGTAGACGCTGGCGTCCTGGGTCATGTAGCCCACCCGGCGGCGCAGGGCGGGGCTGCCCGCGGCATCGTCCAGGACCCGCACGGTGCCGGTGACCTTGTCCTGGACGCCCACGACGGCGCGCATGAGCGTGGTCTTGCCCGAGCCGGACGGCCCCAGCAGGCCGACGACGGACCCCGCGGGCACGTCGAGCCGGAGCCCGTCGATGACCGTCCTGTCGCCGCGGACGACCCGCAGGTCCCGGATGACGACCGCGTTTTTCCTCATGTGAGGAATTGTGCTCCCGGCGCGGGCTACGGCGCAAGACCTCCGGCGTCCGGGAGCGGCCCGGTGAGGTAACGCTGCAGGGTGGGGCCCACGAGCCGCGCGACGTCGGCCGGGGCGAGCGAGGCCAGCGGCTCCACCGGGATCAGGTACCGGGTCAGCAGGACGCCGGACATCTGCGCCGCGACGAGCCCGGTGCGCAGCGCGGCGTCGGGCACGTCGAGGGCCCGCATCACGGGCGCCAGGATGGCCGCGCCGATGAACTGCGGCAGCAGGCCGCGCAGCTCGGTGTCGGACATGACGGCCGGGATGACCACGCGGACCGTGTCCCCGCCGTCGAAGTCCCAGATGCCGATCACGGCCGCGGCGAGGCGCTCCCCCAGCGACTCGACCGGGCCGGCGGCCACCTGCTCGACGACCTTGTCGGGCTCGATCCCCGCGACCCCGAGGGTCGCCGTCAGCAGGCGCGCCTTGTCGGGGAACCAGTGCCGCACGGTGCCGGGGTCCACACCCGCACGGCGCGCGACGGACCGCAGCGACGACGCCTCGTACCCGCGCTCGACGAACTCGTCCCGGGCGGCGGCGAGGATCTCGGCGCGGGCGTCCTGCCCGGCGGGACGGCGGCCGCGCCGCGGCGCGGCATCAGGTTGGGCCATCCGGCCATTCTCGCCCACCCCCGAGAACGCCGAGGTAGAACTGTGGCGAGGTAGAACCGCAGACTCGTGCTGCGGTTCTACCTCGCCACGGTTCTACCTCGGCGGGACGCGGGTCAGCGGGTGGCCGACGCCCGCTTCTTGTTCCAGACGTCGAACGCGACGGCCAGGAGCAGCACGATGCCCTTGACGATCTGCTGCGTCGACTGGTCGACGCCCATGAGCGACATGCCGTTCGACATGACGGCCATGATCAGACCACCGACCATCGCGCCGGTCACGGTGCCGATGCCGCCGGTCACGGCGGCGCCACCGATGAAGCACGCCGCGATCGCGTCGAGCTCGAACATGTTGCCCGCGCCCGGCTGGGCGGCGCTCGACCGGGCGGAGAACACGATGCCCGCGACGGAGGCGAGGAAGCCCATGTTCACGAACATCCAGAAGTTCACGCGCTTGACCCGGACACCGGAGAGCTGCGCCGCGGCGAGGTTGCCGCCGATGGCGTAGACGTGGCGGCCGAACACGCTGTGCTTGGTGACCAGCGTGTAGGCCATCACCAGCACGGCCAGGATGATCAGCACGGCGGGCAGACCGCGGTACGTGGCGAGGTTCCAGGCGAACCACATGACGACGGCGGCGACCACCACGATCTTCAGCACGAACAGCACCGGCGCCTCGACCGTCTGGTTGTAGGCGATCCGGGCCCGGCGGGTGCGCCAGGAGTTGTACGCGAAGCCCAGCACGCCGACCGCGAAGATGACGAGCGTGAAGGTGTCGTAGCCGTAGCCGCCGAGCAGGCCGTTGAAGAAGCCCGTGGCGATGCTCGTGTACTCGCTCGGGAACGGCGAGAGCGAGACGTTGTTGAGCACCTGGAGGGTGAGGCCGCGGAACAGGAGCATGCCGGCCAACGTCACGATGAACGCTGGGATCCCTACGTACGCGACCCAGAATCCTTGCCAGGCCCCGACCAGCAGACCCGTGCCGAGCGCCGCGAGCACGCCGACCCACCAGGGCAGGCCGTTCCGGATGACGACGACGGCGGCGATGGCGCCGGTGAGCGCGACCACCGAACCCACCGACAGGTCGATGTGCCCGCCGATGATGATGATCACCATGCCGATGGCGAGGATCAGGATGTACGAGAACTGCAGCACGAGGCTGGTGAGGTTGCGCGAGCTGAGCAGCAGTCCGTCGGTCAGCACCGAGAACAGCACGATGATCAGCACGAACGCGATGTAGATACCGCTGGTGCGGATGTTCCGGGTGAGCAGATCCCGGATGTTGGCGATGCCGGTCATGCCGTCGCCTCCTGCGTCTCCTGCGTGGTCTCCTGCGTCATGAGGGCCATGAGTCCTTCCTGAGTGGCGGAGGGCACGTCGACCTCGCCAGTGATACGGCCGAAGGCCAGGGTGTAGATGCGGTCGCAGATCCCGAGGAGCTCGGGGAGCTCCGACGAGATGACCAGCACGGCCTTCCCTGCCGCGACCAGCTCGTTGATGATGGTGTAGATCTCGTACTTGGCGCCGACGTCGATGCCGCGGGTGGGCTCGTCGAGGATCAGCACCTCGGGCGCGGTGTACAGCCACTTGGACAGCACGACCTTCTGCTGGTTGCCGCCCGAGAGCTTGCCCACCTCCATCAGCACGTTGGGGGTGCGGATGTTCATGGACGCGCGGTACTCCTCCGCGACCTTGAGCTCCTCGTTCTCGTCCACGAAGCCGTTCTTGGCCAGCTTGCCGAGGCTCGCCGCCGAGATGTTGCGCCGGATGTCCTCGATGAGGTTCAGCCCGTACTGCTTGCGGTCCTCGGACACGTAGGCGATGCCCGCCTTGATCGCGTCCGGCACGTTGTGCACGTCGACCGGCTTGCCGTGGATGTACGCCGTGCCGCTGATGTCCCGCCCGTAGGAGCGGCCGAACAGCGACATCGCGAGCTCGGTGCGCCCGGCGCCCATGAGGCCGGCGATGCCGACGACCTCGCCGGCGCGGACGTTAAGGTGCGCGTTGTCGACGACGACGCGCCCGGGCTGGGTCGGGTGGTGCACGGTCCAGTTCTCGATGCGCAGCACCTCCTCGCCGGGGTGCGACACGCGGTCGGGGTACCGGTTGTCGAGGTCACGGCCCACCATGCCGCGGATGATGCGGTCCTGGATCTCGTCGGACGAGGCGCCCGCCGTGGCCATGTCGAACGTCTCGATCGACCGGCCGTCCCGGATGATCGTGGTGCGGTCCGCGATCTCGGCGATCTCGGCCAGCTTGTGGGAGATCATGATCGACGTGATGCCCTGCTCCTTGAACTGCCGGAGCAGACCGAGCAGGTGCTCGGAGTCGTTGTCGTTCAGCGCCGCCGTCGGCTCGTCGAGGATGAGCAGGCGCACGTCCTTGGAGATCGCCTTGGCGATCTCGACGAGCTGCTGCTTGCCCACGCCGAGCGCGGAGATGGGCGTCGTGGGCGACTCGCTCAGGCCCACCCGCGCGAGCAGGTCGGCGGCCTCGGCATTGGTCCGGTTCCAGTCGATGGCGCCGCCGGCCCGGAGGCGCTCGTTCCCGAGGAAGATGTTCTCGGCGATCGACAGGTACGGGACGAGGGCGAGCTCCTGGTGGATGATCACCACGCCCCGCGCCTCGGAGTCGTTGATCGTGCCGAACTGGGCGGTCTCGCCGTCGAGCACGATGTCGCCCTCGTAGGTGCCGTGCGGGTACACGCCCGACAGCACCTTCATGAGGGTCGACTTGCCCGCCCCGTTCTCGCCGCAGATCGCGTGGATCTCGCCCCGGCGGACGGTGAGGTTGACGTCCTGGAGCGCCTTGACCCCAGGAAATGTCTTGGTGATGCCGCGCATCTCGAGGATGTCGGTCGGCGCCGAATCGGCCATGCCAGTCCTTGTCGCGTGCTTGTCGCCAGTAGAGATGTTGCTGTGTGCGACGCCCGCCCGTCGGCCCCGGGCCGGCCGGTCAGGACACGGAGGTGTCCCGGCCGGCCGGCCCAGGGGCCATGGCGGTGTCGCGCCGGTCTCGCGAGGAGGTAAGACCTACTCGTCGACCTGACCGGAGGCGACCTCGTCCTCGGTGAGGTAGCCGGAGTCGACCAGCTCGGCCTGCAGGTTGTCCTTGGTGACGATCACCGTGGGGAGCAGGTACGACGGCACGACCTTCTTGCCGTTGTCGTACGTCTCGGTGTCGTTCGCCTCGGGCTCGTTGCCCTCGAGGTAGGACGTGGCGGCGGTGACGGCCTGCTCGGCCAGCAGACGGGTGTCCTTGAAGATGGTCGAGTACTGCGCGCCCTCGACGATCAGCTTGGCGGACGACGCCTCGGCGTCCTGGCCCGTGATGATCGGCATCGCGAGGTCGCCCTTGCCGTAGCCGGAGTTCTCCAGGGCCGTGATGATGCCGCGCGAGATGACGTCGGCCGGGGCCAGCACGCCGTCGACGTTCACGTCACCCTTGGTGTACGTGGAGGTCAGCAGGTCCTCCATGCGCTTCTGCGCACGCTCCTGCTCCCAGCGCTGGATGGCGACGGTGCCGAAGTCGGTCTGCTTCGAGGGCACGACGAGCGTCTTGTCGTCGATGTACGGCTGGAGCACCGACATCGCGCCGTCGAAGAAGAACCCGGCGTTGTTGTCGTCGGGCGAGCCGGCGAACAGCTCCACGTTGAACGGGCCCTCGGGCGCGTCCGCGGCCTCCTCGCCGTTCTCGTCGAGGATGCCCAGGCCGGTCAGCAGCGAGGTGCCCTGCTGCACGCCCACCTGGAAGTTGTCGAACGTGACGTAGAAGTCGACGTTCTCCGAGTCGCGGATCAGGCGGTCGTAGGAGATGACCGGGATGTCCGCGGCAGCGGCGGCCTCGAGCTGGCTGCCCAGCGCGGTGCCGTCGATCGAGGCGATGATGAGCGCCTCGGCGCCCTTGTTGATCATCGCGTCGATCTGCTGCTGCTGGGTCGGGATGTCGTCGCCCGCGAACTGCAGGTCGACGTCGTAGCCGGCGTCCTCGAGGCCGGTCTTCACGGCGTCGCCGTCGGCGATCCAGCGCTCGTACGTCTGGGTCGGCATGGCCACGCCCACGAGGCCACCGGCCTCGCCGTCGCCCGCGCCGTCGCCGCCGCCGGCGCCGTTACCACCGGCGCCGCTACCGCCGCACGCGGCGAGAGAGACGGCCATCGCGCCCGTTGCCAGCGCGGCCAGACCGCGCGTTGCCCACAGCTTCCTTGCCATGACTTCTCCTCTTCGAGTGTTGCCCGGGCAACGTCTCTGCAACCCGGCCGACTTCACTTTGTGAACGCAACAGATTGTGAACGCTCACAAGCCCATTGGTCAAAACCGTGTCGGCTGAGAACCGCCACGATCGTTCGGTGACGGGGATCACCGTAGCCGTGGTCGCGGGTAAGTAAGGAGAACTTCTTGGATGGTTACGGCATCGATACAGTCAACTCTTGAATCCGGGGCGCGCGGTCCGGGCCCGCGCGCCCCTCAGCGGACGCTGCCGAGCGACAGGCCGCCCTGCCAGTACTTCTGCAACGAGAGAAACGCCGCGACCAGCGGGACCACCGACAGGAACGAGCCCGTGACGATCAGGTTCCAGACCTGTTCGCCGCCCGCGCCGGCGTTCGAGAGGGCCTGCCAGTTGTAGATGCCGACCGTCACGGGGAGCAGGTTCGGGTCGCGGAGCACGGCGAGCGGCAGGAAGAAGTTGTTCCACGTGGCGACGGTGGTGAGGAGCAGCACAGTCACGATCGCCGGGCGCAGCAGCGGCAGCACCACCTGGAAGAAGAGCCGGAGCTCGCCCGCGCCGTCGACCCGCCCGGCGTCGAGCACCTCCTCCGGGACGGCGTCCTGGGCGTAGACCCGCACCAGGTAGACGCCGACGGGGCTCAGCAGCGACGGCAGGATGACGGCCCACATCGTGTTCAGCAGGCCCATGCCGCTGAGCAGCACGAAGGTGGGGATGACCAGCGCCGTCATCGGCACCATGACCGAGCCCAGGAGCAGCGCGAAGAACACGGAGCGCCCGCGGAACCGGTACTTGGCCAGGCCGTAGCCGGCGAGCACCGAGAGCACGGTGGCGCCCACGCCGCCGGCGACCGCGTACACGAACGAGTTGCGGAACCACGTCCAGTAGATGCCGCCCTGGTGGGTGAACAGCCCCGTGACGTTGTCCCACAGGGCGAAGTCGGAGCCGAACCAGAGCGCGTCCCCGGCGAACAGGCCCGCGTTGGTCTTGGTGGACGCCACCGCGAGCCACCACAGCGGCACCACGAAGTAGATCGCCAGGATGACGAGCACCACGTGCGAGCCGATGCGGCGGCCCTGGCCCACGGGGCCGGACGTGTCCCGCGCCGTGCGGTCGGTGCGGGCCTTGGTGGTAAGGGTCGAGGTCGCCATCACTTGAGCCCGCTCTGCTTGCGCGTCAGGAACAGGAACACGTACGAGCCCACGAACACCAGGAACCCGAGGGCGAACGCCAGCGTCGAGGCGTAGTTGAACTGGCTGTAGTTGAACGCCGTCGCGAACGCGTACATGTTCGGGGTGTAGTCGGACGGGATGGCGCCCTGCGCGGAGGACCGCAGGACCTGCGGCTCCGTGAAGAACTGCAGGGTGCCGATGAGCGCGAAGACGACGATCATCACCATCGACGACGAGATCATCGGCACCTTGATGCGCAGCGCGATCTGGCGCCCGTCCGCGCCGTCGAGCACCGCGGCCTCGTAGACCGAGGGGTCGATCGACCGCAGGGCGGCATAGATGATGATCATGTAGTAGCCCACCCACTGCCAGGTCACGATGTTGACCAGCGACCCGAAGATGTTGGCGGAGCTGAGGAAGTTCGGCGCCGTGAGGCCGACCAGGCCGAAGACGTCCTGCGCCGGGCCGAACCGGGGGCTGTACAGGAAGCCCCACATGAGCGCCCCGATCACCGCCGGGATCGCGTACGGCACGAAGATCAGCAGGCGCGTAGCCCGGCTGAGCCGGGTGGCGAGCGTGTCGAGCAGGAGCGCCGCCACGAGGGCGACCACGATCTGCACCGGCACCATGACCAGCACGAACCGCAGCACCCGCCACAGGCCCTCCAGGAACACCGGGTCCGTGAACGCCTTGACGTAGTTGTCGGCGCCCACGAACACGCTGCGCCCGGCCGTGGCGATGCCCTTGTTGTGCAGGCTCATCCACAGCGCGTAGCCCAGGGGCAGCACCAGGAACACGGCGAACACGGCGGCGAACGGCGCCACGTAGACGTATCCCCAGCGCTGCCGCCGGCTGGCGATCTTGCTGGTGGGGCGGGTCGCGGACGGCGCGACGGCGCTCTTGCTCGCGCTCATTCGGAGACCGTGAAGCCCTGCTCGGTGGCGTACTGCACCAGCCCGTCCTGGACGGTGCCGAGCGCCGTGGCGGCGTCGGTGCCGTTCTGCACCATGTCGTACAGGGCCTGCGTCTGCTGGTCGTAGGCGTAGACCTGGAACGGGCTGAACGAGAAGCCCTCGTACCCGTTGGCGGCGTCGAGGAACACCTCCTCGTTGATCTTCTGCCCGCCGAAGAACGGCGCCTCCAGGCCGGTGAACCAGTCCGACTCGAGCATCGGCTTCCACTGCGGCCACAGGGCCGCCTCCTCCACACCGAGCTTCCATGCCTCGTCGGTGTCGAACAGCTCCTTGGCCACGGTCGCGGCCGCCTCCGGCTGCTCGGACTGCGCGGTCACCGCGAAGGTGGAGCCGCCCCAGTTCACCTGCACCGGGTTGTCGGCGTCCCACTGCGGCAGCGGGGCCGCGCGCCACTCGGCGTCGGCGTCGGCCTCCGACAGGCCCTGCAGGTAGCCGGGGCCCCACGCGGCCGCGAGGTAGACGGCGTAGGTGCCGTCCACGAGCGCCGCGTTGTAGTCGGTGGTGAACGCGTCCTCGGTGGCCACCAGGTCGTCGTCGATCAGGCCCTTCCAGTAGCTCAGGACCTCCTCGGCCTCCGGGCTGTCGACGGTGATGCCCACCTCGGTCGGCTTGGCGGCGTCGTACTGGAACGGCTCCCAGCCGTTCTGGGCGAACAGCGCGTAGTTGAGGGCGTTGCCGTTGGTCGGGAAGTCGGTGATGTGCCCCTCGAAGCCGGCGTCGCGCAGGTCCTGCGCCGCGGTCGCGAACTCGTCCCAGGTGGTCGGCACCTCGACGCCGTACTCCTCGAAGATGTCGGCGCGGTAGAGCATGCCCATCGGGCCGCCGTCCACGGGGATCGCGTAGACCGCGTCGCCGTTGGAGACGTCCGACCAGGAGCCGGGCGTGTAGTCGCCCTCCAGCTCGGCGGCGCCGTACTCGGACAGGTCCACGAGCGACTCGAGGATCGTGAAGGTGGGCAGCACCTCGGCCTCGAGCATGATCACGTCGGGCGCGCCGGTGCCGGCCTCGATCGCGGTCTGGAACTTGTTGTACTCGTCCGCGCCCTGGCCCGCGTTGGTCCAGCAGACCTGCAGGTCGGTGTGGGTCTCGTTGAAGTTGTCCACCACGGACTCGAACGACGGGTACCAGGCCCAGACCGTCACCTGGGCGGCGTCGGGCTGCTTGATCTCGTTGGTGCAGGTCGCCTCCGCGGCGCTCCCGCCTCCGCCGGAGCAGGCCGTGAGGCCGACGGCGGATACGGCCACGGCGGCTGCGGCAGCCACGCCTCGGCGTCGGGCAGAAGTACGCATCCGAGTCCTCCTTGATTCGGTGCTCCGCGGTCGGGGACCACGGCGCTCCCGGCGTCGTCGCCGGGTCACTTTTCAACGTTGTAGGAACGCCGGGCACCGTTCTACCGGCAACCATGCCGCCGTGGCAAGGGTTCAGGCGCGAGTGGCCCGGATCAGCCGGCTCACGACCCCTGACGCCCACCCCGCGGCGGCGAGGAGAACCATGCCACCGCCGGAAACAGTCAGGACGGCGACAGTCGGGTTGATCCAGCCAGGAACCAGGTCGTAGTGCTGGTTGCACATGTTGTGGAGCGGGTACAGCGGTTGCGGGCCGCTCCACTCGCGGTGCCGGTAGTCCCAGTCGAAGGGCTGCCCGTGGACCTGCTGGCACATCTCTGCGACGTCGTTACCCCCGGACCCTTCGACGAAGCCGTGCCCCCAGACGGCGACGGCCGCGAGCAGCGCGACAAGCCCTCGTCGGAACCAGGTGCGAGGCCTGGTGCTCCTGTCCACCTCAGGCCCAGGTCATGTCGGCGGCCACCTGCTCGGTGCCGCCCGGCTGGACGCCGACCACCGCGCCGTCCTCGCCCGTGGACTCGCGGCCCACGATGCGCGAGTCCGGCACCACCTTGCGGAAGGGCGCGGGTTCGCCGGTCGCGGCGATGCGCTCCAGCAGCAGCTCCACCGCGGTGTGCGCGATCTGGTCGCGCCCGGGGTCCACGGACGAGAGCGCCGGCACGGAGTACCGCGCGTCGTCGACGTCGTCGAAGCCGATGAGCGCCACCTGGCCCGGCACCTCGATCCGGTGCGCGTGCAGGGCGTGCAGCGCGCCGAGCGCCAGCGCGTCGTTGAGGGCGAAGACGGCGTCGATCTCCACGCCGTCGTCGAGCATGCGGCTCATCGCCTCGGCGCCGGTCGAGCGGTGCCAGAGGCCCGCCTCGCCGATCAGCGCCGGGTCGAACGGCAGCCCGGCCTCCGCCAGGCCCGCGCGGTAGCCCTCGGTGCGCAGCGCGGCCGAGCCGACCTGCTCCCCCGCGTGCGCGCCGATCACGGCGATCCGGCGGCGTCCGAGCGACGCCAGGTGGAGCGTCGCCGCCTTGGCCGCGGCCACGTTGTTCATGGTCACGTGGTCGGCGGGCGCGCCGAACACGCGCTCGCCGAGGATGACCAGCGGGAAGTCCACGGAGAACAGGCCGATGTCGTCCGGGCCGAGCGCCAGCGGCGAGAAGATCAGGCCGTCGGTGAGGTGGCGGCGCCGGCCCGAGAGCACCTCGGTCTCCCGCTCGCGGCTCGCGCTGGTCTGCTCGATGAGCACGGTCCAGCCGGCGGCGTCGGCGGCGGAGATGACGGCGTCCGCGAGCTCCGCGAAGTACGGGAGCGACAGCTCCGGGACCGCGAGCGTGATCAGGCCCGTGCGACGCGTGCGCAGGTTCCGCGCGGACATGTTGACCCGGTAGCCCAGCTCCTCGATCGCGGCCTCGACACGCTCCTTGGTGGCGGCGCGGATGTACGGATAGCCGTTCACCACGTTCGACACGGTCTTGATCGAGACGCCGGCGCGCTGCGCCACGTCATGCATCGTCACGGCCACGCTGCCAGCCTCCGGTCGGCGAGTTTTTCCACAGGGTAGAGGACGGGCATCGCTGCCGCGTCGTCCATCGGCTAGTGTGCAACGTTGTAGAACCGCCGACCGATCAGCGAGGAACAATGACGACCTCCCGCACCCGCGTCCTGCTGCACCCCGACTTCACCGTGGGTACCGTCGACCGCCGCCTCTTCGGCTCCTTCGTGGAGCACCTGGGCCGCGCCGTGTACACGGGCATCCACGAGCCCGGCCATCCGACGTCGGACGAGCACGGCTTCCGCCGCGACGTCGCCGACCTGACCCGGGAGCTGGGCGTCACCACCGTCCGGTACCCGGGCGGCAACTTCGTGTCGAACTACCGGTGGGAGGACGCCGTCGGGCCCGTGGAGCAGCGCAAGCCGTTCCTCGACCTGGCCTGGCGCACCGTCGAGCCCAACCTGGTGGGCACCGACGAGTTCCTGCAGTGGGCCGAGCGCGAGGGCATCCAGCCGATGATGGCGGTCAACCTCGGCACGCGCGGCGTCGAGGAGGCCGTGGCGCTCCTGGAGTACTGCAACGGCGAGGCCGGCACCCGCTGGGCCGACCTCCGCATCGCCAACGGCCGCGAGAAGCCGTACGGCATCAAGCTCTGGTGCCTGGGCAACGAGATGGACGGCCCGTGGCAGATCGGCCACAAGGACGCGCACGAGTACGGCAAGCTGGCCCGCAACGCCGGCGCCGCGATGAAGCTCGTGGACCCGTCGATCGAGCTCGTGGCGTGCGGCTCGTCGTCCATGCAGATGGCGACGTTCGGCGAGTGGGAGCGCACCGTCCTGGAGTACACCTACGACCTGGTGGACCACATCTCGATGCACGCCTACTACGAGGAGGTCGACGGCGACCGCGCGTCGTTCCTCGGCTCGGGCACCGCGATGGACCGGTTCATCGAGCGGGTCGTGGCCTCGGCCGACGCCGTGGGGGCGCAGCGCCGCTCGGACAAGAAGATCACCGTGAGCTTCGACGAGTGGAACGTCTGGTACCTGACCACCCGGTTCCCGGGCGAGGAGAACCTGCCGATCCAGCGGGACGCGCCGCGCATCATCGAGGACGTCTACTCGGGGCTCGACGCCGTCGTGGTGGGCGACCTGCTGGTCACGCTCCTGAACCACGCCGACCGCGTGCCGGTCGCGTGCCTCGCCCAGCTCGTCAACGTGATCGCGCCGATCATGACCGAGCCGGGCGGCGAGGCCTGGCGGCAGCCCACGTTCCACCCGTTCGCGACGACGGCGCGGCTCGCCCAGGGCGAGGCGCTGGACCTGCGCGTGACGACGCCGGGCATCACCACCAAGGCGCACGGCGAGGTGCCGTCGGTGACGGCGGCCGCCACGCTGTCCGACGGCGCCGTGGCACTGTTCCTGACCAACCGCTCCCCCGAGCCGGTCAAGGTCGAGCTGGCGCACCCGGGCGCGGCGCTGGACGTCACCGAGGGCTGGTCGATGACCGCCGACCACGAGGCCGCCGTCGCGGGCCCCGCGCACGCCGAGAAGGTGGCCCAGGCCCATTGGGGCACGTTCGACGTAGCGGGCCGCGTCGCGGCGGGCGACGGGACGACCACGACGGTGACGCTGCCGCCGGAGTCGTGGACAGCGCTGTCGGGAGCGCTGGCGACCCGCTAGCCGATCGCCGGTCGAGCTTGTCGAGACCGATCCAGGTCTCGACAAGCTCGACCACCG
>NZ_JBHVEG010000126.1:0-18870 GCF_042802395.1 Promicromonospora sp. NPDC057488 | reverse complement strand
AGCTCGAGCTGCCGACCACCTGACCTTTTGCCGATCATCCAGTTCTTGCGCGCCCGAGGCGCGGGCTCAGGAGGCGGGCGGGCCGCCCACGCCGGCCGGGGCCGGCGTGGTGCCCGACGGCGGGCCCGACGGGCCGTCGTCGTCCAGCTCGAAGCCCGGGTCCTCGTCCACGATGTCGAGGAGGTCTCCGATCCGGGTGACCTCCAGCAGGAAGCGCACCGTCGGGGGAGCCCGCAGGACGCGCACGCGGTGCGGGCTGCGGCTCGCGAGGCGCGCCAGGAACGCGACGCCGGACGAGTCCATGAAGGTCACGTGGTGCGCGTCGATCTCGACGGGAAGACGAGACTCCTCGGCCGCGGCCGTCGCCTCGTGCAGGTCACCGCCGATGTCGGCGTCGATCTCCCCGGAGAGCACGATCCGTGCGCGCGAGCGGCCCACGATGACGTGGATGCTCGCCGGGTCGCCGATCTCGGGGGTCTGGTGTCCGGGGTCCTGGGGGCTCCCGCCCTGCGGACCGCGCGGCGGGTCGTAGGTTCCGTCCTGCACGGTTCTCCTTCCGGGAGCAGTGGTCGTGACGCTGTATCGGTCCGATGATAGAGGTTGAGATTCAGATCTCGGACTGTCCCAATCTACGGTTGAATGTCCTGCTGGAACAGCACCTCGAGCAATAGATCCCGTAGGGAGGGCATTTTGACCGATTCATCCGGTCTGACACCGTCCTCTCCGCCGCCGCGCCATCCCGGTCTTTCCGTTTTCGGCCTCGGTCCGACGCCGGACGGAATACCCAACGGCATCAGGGACGAAACGTCCAGCGGCGCGCCGAACGCATCAACGAACGCAGCATCCAGCGCACCTTCCGACGCATCTCCCGACGTGCCGGTGAACGTCTCGTCGGCCGACACGCCGAACGGATCGGCGAACGGCGGCAACGGCACCGGTCGCCCGGTGCCCCCGCCGGCCGCGAGCGTGCCGCCGAGCATCCCGTCCGCCACGTCCTCCGGCGGCGGCTACGGCGGTCCTGCCCGCGAGTCCCGCTCGTACACCGGCATCCCGCGCACCCTGCCGCCGTCGGTCGGCGACGTGGTGCTGCGTGCGGCCGTGACCGTGGGCATCCCGGTCTTCCTGACCGGCCCCACCGAGGACGGCATGCCCATGCTGTGGGCCAACCAGGCGTTCGAGCGGTACGCGGGCGTGCGGTTCAGCGACTTCGCCGGGTACACCGTGCGCCGCCTCGGCGAGATGCTCGTCGAGCCGCAGGACCTGGAGCGGATGACCGAGCTGGTCAACGCGGGCCAGGAGGTGCACGCGACGGTGCGGTCCCACCTGCGCGGCGGCACCCAGGGCTGGGCCCAGCTCACGCTCACCCCGGCCCGCGCCGGCCACGACGACCGCATCACCCACTGGGTCGGCTTCAGCGTCGACGTCTCCGACCACATGGAGCGGCACGCCGCCCAGCTCGCCAGCCTGGAGATCGAGCGCCAGCAGCGCGAGGACCTCGACCTCATCGCGCAGACCACCGAGATCCTGACCGACCTCGAGTACCCGTACGCCCTGCGCGACATCGCCGAGCTGCTCCAGACCATGGTGCGCTGGGCCGGTTTCTACGTGAACGACGACGGCCTCAAGCACGCGGCCGGCGTCGACGTCGCCGCCCCGCCGAGCGGCCGCGGACGCCGGCACGCGCGGTACATCGAGGGCGACAACATCGCGGACAAGACCCAGCGCCGCCGTCCGCAGACGGACGCGCTCGGCGACTCGGTGACCACGGGCCCCATGCCGATCCTCGAGGTCGTGGACTCGGTCCAGGACGTGCTCGACGGCGTGCTCGACGGTCCCGTCACGCTGCACCTCGACATCCCGCACGCGCCGCACTCGGCGTCGGGCTGGCTGCAGCGCGACCTCACGCTGCGCCTCGCGGACGAGCTCGGCAAGGCGCCGGACTCCGTGGTGGTGCACCCGGTCGCCGGTCGCCGCGACGTGCTCGGCCTCGTGGTGATCGTGCCGGACGAGGACGAGCCGGGCGACTACGTCGAGGCCGACGAGCCCGACACCCTGCGCACCGTGATCGAGGTGGTGGCCCGCCGCGCGGGCAGCGCCATCGACAACGCGCGGATGTACGCCCGCGAGCACCGCCTCGCCGAGACCCTGCAGCGCGCCATGCTTCCCGAGCAGGCCGACGTCGCGGGCCTCGACGTGTGGACCTACTACGCGCCGAACGCGGAGCACGCGCAGGTCGGCGGCGACTGGTACGACGTGCTGCAGATCTCGCCGGAGCTGGTCGGGCTGGTGATCGGCGACGTCGTCGGGCACGACGTCGAGGCCGCCGCGACCATGGGCCAGCTGCGCTCGGTGGTGCGCTCCTACGCGTTCGAGCTGTCCACGCCGAGCCGGGTGCTCGAGCGCGTCGACCAGCTCGTGGCGGGCATGGGCATCCCGCGCTCGGCGAGCATGGTGTACGCCTCCCTGCAGCGCGAGGAGGAGCCGGACACCTGGACCGTCGGCTACTCGCGCGCCGGCCACCTGCCGCCGCTCCTGCTGCGCGCCGGCGAGGTGATCAAGCTCGACGACGGCGGCGGTGCGCTCGTCGGCTTCGGCTCCCGCGAACGGACCACCGGCGAGGCCCGGCTCCAGCCCGGCGACACGCTGCTGTTCTACACCGACGGCCTCATCGAGCGCCGCGACCGGTCCCTGCGGCTGGGCCTGGAGGCCCTGCTGGAGACCGCGTCGGCCATCACGGCCCGCGACGCCGCGGGCGTGGGCGAGGAGCTGCTGTCCCGCCTGGCCGACGCGCCGGAGGACGACGTGGCGATCGTCGTGGTCCGGATCCCGGACCCCGCGGGCGACGCCACGGAGACGGCCCTCTCGCCGCGCTGGCGGCGCTGGATGCTGCCGAGCGAGCCGTCGTCGATCGGCCGCGCGCGGCACGCCGTGCTGCGCACCTGCCAGGCCTGGGGCATCGAGGAGTCGGCGCAGGCCGAGCTGGTGGTCTCGGAGCTGGTGGCGAACGGCGTGCTGCACGGCTGGGGGCACATCGCGCTGCGCCTGTACGACACGGGCGACGGCCTGCGCATCGAGGTCGAGGACAACAACCCGGCGCCGCCGGTCGCGACGGACGGGCACCCCAACCGCCTGGGCGGGTTCGGCATGCAGATCGTGGACCGGTTGGCCGAGTGGGGCTGGCGCCCGTCGGGCAGCGGCAAGCTGGTGTGGGCCAAGCTCCGCCGGCAGCCGACCCCGCCGAAGTAGGCCCCGCCGAAGTAGGCGGAGGTCCGCCCCAGCAGGCAGAAATGCCGAACGCTCAGGTCACCGAGGTGGCCTGAGCGTCCGACATCTGGGGCACCGTCTGACATGCCCGATTTTGGATAACGTTTTACGCCGTGGACACGTCGCGGTGGGATAACGGCGAGGTGTCGTCGTCCCGTGAGGTCATCACCGCGAACCCCGAGTCGGGGGCGGACGGCTCGCACGAGTGCTCGTCATCCACCCGGAAGAGCTCCATGGCGCCGCACACCTCGAGCACGAACAGGTCCCGCTCGTCGGCCCCGCGGATGACGGTCGCGCCGCCGCGCTTGCGGCCGGCGTCGGCCAGCGAGATGAGGAACGCGGCCCCGGTCGAGTCCATGAACGTCACCCGGCACATGTCGATGACCAGCAGCTGTCGGCGCAGGCCGACCACGCGCGCCGCGATCTCCGGGAACTGGTCTCGTTCGGCGAGGTCAAGGTCGCCGGCGATCACGAGCGTCGTCGTCGTGGGAGACGTCGCGATCTCGATCATGTGTCGAGCGTAACGACTGTTGCTCGATCGCACCGGATGAAAGGCAAAATTCACCGTCTGCGCTGGCGCGAGGGGCAATCCTGTGCGACCTCTTTGTCCCCTGTTGTCCCTCGCGGATGCCAGGTGCCCGTCCGTGACCCCGAGGTGTGAGAATTCGACCATGAGCTCCCACGAGAACCTGCTCCAGGGTCCGGCCCCCACGCTGCTGTCCGACGACTTCCCCGCTGCCCGCGAGCGGCTGACCGGTGGCGACGACCCGGTGTCGGTCGTGGCGGACGCTCCGGCGTCGTCCCTCGTGTGGGCGGTCCTGGCCGAGGGCGCTCTCGCGTCCGGCACTCCCGCGGGCGACGTCGAGGCGTACGCCTACGCCCGTACGGGCTACCACCGCGGGCTGGACGCGCTGCGCCGGTCGGGCTGGCGCGGGCAGGGCCCGATCCCGGCCGCCCACGTGCCGAACCAGGGCTTCCTGCGCGCGCTGCTGGCCCTGTCGGAGGCGGCGGGCCGCATCGGCGAGCAGGACGAGGCCGAGCGCTGCGCCCAGTTCCTGGGCGACTCCGGCACGTCGGTGGACGAGGTTCGCGCCCTGGTGCCCACCACGAAGTAGACTCGGGCGCGGCTCGCCGGCGCCTTCCGATGCGCACCCGGCGGAGCAACCCTAGGAATTTGAGAAGGTGGAGATCCATGCCAGGCGTCGTGCTCGTCGGGGCCCAGTGGGGCGATGAGGGCAAGGGAAAGGCGACGGACCTCCTGGGCTCCCGCGTCGACTACGTGGTCAAGTTCAACGGTGGTAACAACGCGGGGCACACGGTCGTCATCGACGACGAGAAGTACGCCCTGCACCTGCTGCCGTCGGGCATCCTGTCGCCCGGCGTGGTGCCGGTCATCGCCAACGGCGTGGTGGTCGACATCGAGGTCCTGTTCGAGGAGCTGGACGCACTGATCGCGCGCGGCGTGGACGTGTCCCGCCTGCTCGTGTCGGGCAGCGCCCACATCATCGCGCCGTACCACCGCACCATCGACAAGGTGACGGAGCGGTTCCTCGGAAAGCGCCGCATCGGCACCACGGGCCGGGGGATCGGCCCGGCGTACGCCGACAAGACCAACCGCGTCGGCATCCGCATGTGGGACCTGTTCGACGAGAAGATCCTGCGCGCCAAGATCGAGGGCTCGCTGGACCAGAAGAACCACCTGCTCGTGAAGGTCTACAACCGGCGCGCCATCACGGTCGACGAGACGCTCGACGAGCTGCTCCAGTACGCCGACCGCCTGCGGCCCATGGTCACCGACACCGCCGTCGAGCTGAACAAGGCGCTGGACGCGGGCAAGAACGTGCTGTTCGAGGCAGGCCAGGCCACGATGCTCGACATCGACCACGGCACCTACCCGTTCGTCACCTCGTCGAGCGCGACGGCGGGCGGCGCGGTGACCGGGTCCGGCGTCGGGCCGACCCGCATCGACTCCGTGATCGGCGTCATCAAGGCCTACACGACCCGCGTGGGCGAGGGGCCGTTCCCCACGGAGCTGTTCGACGACAAGGGCGAGTTCCTGCGCAAGACCGGCGGCGAGTACGGCGTCACGACGGGCCGCGCGCGGCGCACCGGGTGGTACGACTCCGTGATCGCCCGTTACGCGACGCGCATCAACGGCCTCACCGACATCGTGCTCACCAAGCTCGACGTGCTCACGGGCATGGAGAAGGTCCCGGTCTGCGTGGCCTACGACGTCGACGGCGTCCGCTACGACGAGATGCCCACCGACCAGACGGCCTTCCACCACGCGAAGCCGATCTACGAGGAGCTCGACGGCTGGTGGGAGGACATCTCCCAGGCCCGCTCCTTCGAGGACCTGCCCAAGAACGCGCGGGCCTACGTCCATGCGCTCGAGGGGATGTCGGGCACCCGGATCTCCGCGATCGGCGTGGGTCCCAAGCGCGACGAGATCATCCCCGTGCACGACCTCATCCACACCCGCTGAGCCCGTACCCACCAAGAGAGCCCTCCGCCACAGTGAAGATCCTCGTCATCGGCACCGGTGCCCGCGAGCACGCCATCGTCCACTCGCTCGACCGGGAGAACGTCTCCGGCGTCGCCTCCCACGAGCTGCACGCCGCGCCCGGCAACCCGGGTATCGCGGGGGCGGCCACGCTGCACCCGGTCGACCCGCTGGACGGGGCCGCCGTGGCGGCGCTGGCCCAGCGGATCGGGGCGGAGCTGGTCGTCGTGGGGCCGGAGGCGCCGCTCGTCGCGGGCGTCGCGGACGCCGTACGGGCCGTGGGCATCGCGGTGTTCGGCCCGTCCGGCGAGGCGGCCCGGCTGGAGGGCTCCAAGTCGTTCGCCAAGGAGGTCATGGCCGCCGCGGGCGTGCCGACCGCCATGGCGCACGTGTGCACCGACGTCGCCGAGCTCGAGGCCGCGCTGGACGCCTTCGGCGCCCCGTACGTGGTGAAGGACGACGGCCTCGCGGCCGGCAAGGGCGTGGTCGTCACCGACGACCGCGCGGCGGCGCTCGCCCACGGCACGGCGTGCCTCGCGGGCGAGAACGGCCGCGTGGTGGTCGAGGAGTACCTCGACGGCCCCGAGGTCTCCCTGTTTTGCGTGTGCGACGGCACCACGGTGGTGCCCCTGGTCCCCGCGCAGGACTTCAAGCGCGTCGGGAACGACGACGAGGGCCCCAACACCGGCGGCATGGGCGCCTACACCCCGCTGGACTGGGCGCCGGCCGACCTCGTGGACGAGGTGGTCGCGCGCGTGGCCCAGCCCACGGTCGACGAGATGGCCCGCCGCGGCACGCCGTTCTCCGGCGTGCTCTACGTGGGGCTCGCGCTCACCAGCCGCGGCACCCGCGTGGTGGAGTTCAACGCCCGGTTCGGTGACCCGGAGACGCAGTCGGTGCTGGCCCGCCTCGCGACGCCGCTGTCCGACGTCATGCTCGCGGCGGCCCGCGGACGGCTCGCCGGGCTGGAGCCGCTGCGCTGGCGTCCCGAGGCCTCGGTCACGGTGGTCGTCGCGTCGGAGGGCTACCCGGCGTCGGCCCGGTCGGGCGACCCGATCACCGGCATCGAGGAGGCCCAGCTGCTCGCCGGCGTGCACGTGCTGCACGCGGGCACCGGGCGCTCCGAGACGGGCGACCTGGTCAGCGCGGGCGGCCGGGTGCTGTCCGTGGTGGCGCTGGGCAGCGACCTGGCGGACGCCCGGCGTCGTGCCTACGAGGGCGTGGCGCGGATCGAGCTCAAGGGCTCGCACCACCGCACGGACATCGCCCTGAAGGCGGAGCGCGGCGAGGTCACCGTCCCGTAGCAGGTGCGGCGGTCACGGTGCGACGCCCCGCCGTTCCCGCGCCGGCATGCCGGTCACGTCCATCAGCACGCCGATCATGCGGGCGCGGACACCGGCGTCGTCGGTGACGGTGGTGGCGCGGCAGCGCACCCACATCTCCCGGCCGTCCGCCGCGACCAGGCGGTGCTCCAGGTCGAGCGGGTGCGCGGCGCCCGCGAGCTGCCGCGCGATCGCGATCTGCACCGCGCGCACGTCGTCGGGGTGCACACGCCCGGTCCACTCCTCGATGCCGGTGCACGGGGCGTCGTCGGGCAGGCCGACCAGGGCGCGCCAGGTGCGCGAGTAGAAGACCTGCCCGCTCGCGATGTCCCAGTCCCAGGTGCCCTCCAGGGCGACGTCCTGGACCAGCGCGCTGCGCTCGACCTCGGTGCGCAGGTCCAGCACGAGCGCCCGCTCCCGGTCCGCGGCCTCCGCGAGGGCGGCCCGCTGCCGCTGCAGCGACGTGAGCCGGTCCTCCCGGTCCAGCGCGACGGCGACCATTGCCGCCCAGTGGTCGTACTTGTCCCGGGAGCTCGTGGCGCGTGTGTCCACCCCGCCGGCGATCGCGAGCATGCCCCAGTCGCTCTGCCCGAACGTCACCGGCACCACGAAGACGACGCCGTCGCCGGACAGCGCGGGCGGCGGGAACCGCCCGACCGGCATGCGCTTGCCCACCAGGGCCGTCGCCTGGCGTGACGTGGCGGTGGTGCCGACGATCTCCAGGGTCCGCGCCCCGGCCACGGAGTCGTCCACAGCGCTTTCCACAGGGCCCTCGGCGTCGGTCCACAGGGCGAGCGTCGCGGGGCTGCGGTGCCCGCGCGGGAGCCACGTCAGCGCGCGGATGGCGCGGCCGTCGGCGTGCAGCAGGTCGAGGTCGAGCTCGTACTGGTCGGTGATGGTCCGTTCGAGCTGCCCGGACCGGGCCAGCAGCGTCTGGGTGCACCCGGCGCTCAGCGCCACGAGCACGTCCGTCGCCGTCCGGGTGACGGCGCGGGCCCGGGCGGCTCGGCTCGGGGCCCGGGGAGCCTCTGTCGTCACCTGCCCGTTCCGCACCTGCTCCCGGAACTCCTCCTCGACCGCCCGCAGCGCGGGGATGAGCTGCTCCAGCGCCTCGGGGTGGGGCCGCAGCACGCGCGTGCTCTCGGCGAGGCTCGTCAGCGTCGCCTGCGTCGGCGGCTGGCCCAGCGTCGCGGCGGCCCGGAACACCCGCTGCACGCCCCGCGTCCACGACTCCAGGTCGGCGCCGGTCCCCAGGCGCGCCTCGGCGCCGTCGAACGTCGCCCGCGCCACCTCGCCGAAGCGGCGCCACGCCGTCGAACCCTCCTGGGCGGGCAGCCCCTCCAGGAGCGCACCCGCCCGTGCGTCGAGGCAGCCGCAGGACTCGCGGGTCACCAGCGTGGAGCGCGACAGGTGCTGGCCCGCCACCCGCTCGCCCCGGATCCGGGCCAGGAGCAGCGACACGGCCAGCTCGCCGACCTGGTCGTGGTGCGGGTCCACGGTGGCGAGTCGCGGGCGCACACGGGAGCCTGCCTCCGAGTGGTCGAAGCCGACCATCGCCTGGTCGCGCGGCAGCAGCAGGCCCTCGGCCCGCAGCGCGCGCGAGAACCCGATCGCGTTGCGGTCGGTCGCGGCGACGGTCGCCGTCGTCGGCAGGCCGGGGCCGGCCACGAGGGCCCGCGCCACCGCCGCCGCGCTCGCCTCCTGGTTGTCGGACGTGCGGTAGAGCCACTCGGGCCGAGGTGTGATGCCGTGGGCGGCGAGCGTCGCGACGTACGCGGCGTGCCGCTCGACGATGTCCGCCTGCCGCAGGCTGCCGAGGAACCCGATCTCCCGGTGCCCGTGCGCGATGAGGTGCTCGACCGCGGCCCGGGTGCCGCCCTCGTTGTCGGGCGTCACGACCGGGGCGTCGATGCCGGCCGCACGCTCGCTGACCAGCACCACCGGCGTCCCGTCCGCCTCGATCCGGAGCAGCGTGGCCTCGTCGACGGCCGACGTGATGACGATGACGCCGTCCAGCCGGCCGAGGCTCACCTCCGCGGTGCCCGGCGGGCGGTCCGGGAACTGCGCCCGCTCCAGGTCCGCCGGATAGGTCTGCACGGCCACGACCCGGTGGCCCTCGGGGCGGACGGTGCGCGCGATGCCGGCGAGCACCCGCCCGAAGTAGTAGCCGCCGACCACCGGGGACAGCACCCCGATGACATACCTGCGCTTTCCACTCAGCATGCGTACACCCCGTCTTCGTTGACGCTGTGCAAAATTCACCCAAGGGTGCATGCTACGTGGTTATGGTCCCACCGTCGCGACCGAAGCATCCCGAAGTGCCCGATTATTCGTCCCCTGCGCGACGGCCCACCATCGTCGACGTCGCGCGCGCCGCCGGCGTCTCGACCGCCGTCGTGTCGTACACGCTCAACGGGCGTCGCGGGGTCTCGGCGGCGACGCGCGAGCGGGTGCTCCGCGCGGCCGAGGAGCTCGGCTGGCGCCCGGCCAGCGCGGCCCGCTCGCTGCGCAGCGGGCCGGCGGCCGCCGCGCTCGTCGTCGTGCACGACCAGCCGTTCGGCACCCGGGCCGCGTTCCCGCTCGACCTCGTGACCGGGGCGCTCCAGACCATCGGCCCGGACAGCCTCACGCTCGCCGTGCACGTGGCCGGCTCCCCCACCGAGGCCGCGCGGCTCATGGACCGCTGGTGGACCGAGCGGCGCTACGGCGCGTTCGTCGTCACCGGCGTGCGGGTGGACGACGCGCGGCTCGCCGCCCTGCGCTCGTTGCCCGCGCCTGCGGTCGTGGTGGGCATCGCACCCGACGGCGGGCCCGCGACCTGGCAGCACGTGGTGCTCGACGACGGCGCGGCGTTCGCCCAGGTCGGAGCCTTCCTGGCCGGGCTGGGGCACCGGCGCGTCGCGATGGTCGCCGGGTCGGAGCGCCTCGTCGCGCCCGTCCGGCGGGCGGCCGCCCTGGGGTCCGCCCTCGCGGGGCGCGGCATCGAGCTGCGTACCGTCGCGGGCGACGGGCCCGAGCGTGCCTCGGCGGCGCTGCTGCCCCTGCTCGCCGCCGCCGACCGCCCCACTGCGGTCGTGACCGACGACGACGCCACCGCCGGCCTCGTGCTCGACGTCGCCCGGCGGCTCGGCCTCGGCGTGCCGTGGGACCTGTCGGTGGTTGCCGGTACGGACTCGCCGGCGTGCTACCTGACGGCGCCGTCGCTCACCGCGGTGCCCTATCCGGTCGAGGAGCTCGGCCGGGCCACGGGCCGGGCGCTGCGCACCGCGCTGGGCGCCGGGCCGTCGTCAGGCGCCGGGTCGGCGTCGGGCAAGGCGCCGTCGGCGGGCGAGGTGCCGGCGGGTGTGGCGCCGGCGGGTGCGGCGCTGGCGACGCCTGCGGAGCCGCCGCGCACGGTGCCGGTGGGGCGGCTCGTCGTGCGCGGCTCGACGGCGCCGCCGCCCGCCGACTAAACGTTTAAGACGGTTCTGCCGAGGTCAAACGGTAGGCAAGGTTGCGCCATGCCGCGGCGGAACGAGCCGCCGCGGTGCGCGGACCGTCGTCGGGCCACCGGGCCGGTACGGCACGCGCCCGGTACGGCCAACGGAGGTCACCGTGTCAACAGCACCCCGCCGCACACGCGGCACGTCCCCACGCAGGTCCCGCAGCGTCGCGGCAGCGGCGGTGGGCGCTCTCCTCGCGGCTCCCGCGCTCGTCGCCGTCTCCAGCGCACCCGCCGTCGCGCTGGAGGACAACCCCTTCGTCGGCGCCGGGCAGTACGTCAACCCGGACTGGTCGGCCCTGGTCGAGACGGCGGCCGACGAGGTGGGCGACGCCGCCCTCGCGGCCGACATGCGCGCCATCGCCGACGAGCCGACGTCGGTCTGGATGGACCGCATCGCGGCGATCGAGGGGACCGAGCGACAGCACGGGCTCGAGTGGCACCTCGACCAGGCGGTGGCGCAGTCGGGCGGCTCGCCCCTGGTGTTCAACGTGGTGATCTACGACCTGCCCGGGCGCGACTGCCACGCGCTGGCCTCGAACGGCGAGCTGCCCGCCACCGCGGCGGGGATGACGCGGTACAAGACCGAGTACATCGACCCGATCGTCGCGCTGCTGGACCAGCCGGAGTACGCGAACCTGCGGATCGTCGCCACGATCGAGCCCGACTCCCTGCCCAACCTCGTGACCAACCAGTCCGACGCCGACTGCGTCGCGGCGGCCCCGTACTACCGCGAGGGCGTGCAGTACGCGATCTCCGAGCTGTACGAGGTCGGCAACGTGTACTCCTACATCGACGCGGCGCACTCGGGCTGGCTCGGCTGGCCCAACAACTCCAGCGGCGCGGCGCAGGAGTTCGCGAACGTCATCGAGGGCAGCACCTACGGGTGGGCCGCCGTCTCCGGGTTCGTCACCAACACGGCGAACACCACGCCGCTGGAGGAGACGTTCCTGACCAACCCCGACCTCCAGGTCGGCGGCGGCCAGGTGAAGTCCGCGGGCTGGTTCGAGTGGAACCCCGACTTCGACGAGATCGACTGGACCGCGAACCTCTACGACCTGATGGTCGCGCAGGGCGCCCCGTCGAGCATCGGCATGCTCGTCGACACCGGCCGCAACGGCTGGGGCGGGGCCGCTCGTCCGACGGCGGCGAGCACGTCGACCGACCTGAACACCTACGTCAACGAGTCCAAGGTGGACCGCCGCAACCACCGTGGCGCGTGGTGCAACCCGGCGGGCGCGGGCATCGGCGAGCGGCCGACCGTGACGCCGTCGGGCCACGCCGAGTCGCACCTCGACGCCTACGTGTGGGTCAAGCCGCCGGGCGAGTCGGACGGGTCCTCCGTGGAGATCCCGAACGACGAGGGCAAGCGCCTGGACCGTATGTGCGACCCGACGTACCAGTCGAGCGAGCTGGGCGGGCGGTTCACGGGCGCCCTCGCGGACGCGCCGCTGTCGGGCCACTGGTTCCAGGCGCAGTTCGAGATGCTGGTCGCCAACGCGTACCCGGCGATCAGCTAGGGCCGGCCGCCCCATCCCCTTCGAGACCTAAGTTTCTCCGCTCTCGGCGCCTTGAGAGCGGAGAAACTTAGGTCTCGAAGGGGACGAACCTCGCGTCTCGAAGAGAGACTCGAAGAGGAGGCGCGCTCGCCCCGTCTCGCTGCGCGTCGGCGTCATCCCCACGAAACCCGGCGGGCGTTAACATCGCGGCTTCGTCGAGAGGGGAGTGGTCGTGGCTGAGCGCGTCACGTTCGAGAGCACTACGGGACCGCGCCTCGCGGGCATCATCGACCGGCCCGCCGGCGAGGTGCGCGGCTGGGGCGTGTTCTCCCACGGGTTCACGCTGGGCAAGGACTCGCCGGCCGCGGCGCGGATCTGCAAGCAGCTCGCGAGCGAGGGCATCGGCATGCTCCGCTTCGACAACCTGGGCCTCGGCGACTCCGAGGGCGACTGGGGTGACGGCTCGTTCACGCACAAGGTGGCCGACACCGTGCAGGCCGCCCAGTTCATGGCCGACCACGACATGCCCGTGCACCTGCTGGTGGGGCACTCGTTCGGCGGCGCCGCCGTGATCGCCGCCGGCGCAGACGTCCCGGGCGTGCAGGCGGTCGCTACGATCGGCGCCCCCGTGCAGCCCCGGCACGCCGAGCACAACTACGACGCCGTCCTCGGCCGGGTGTTCGACGACGGGCACGCCCAGTGGATGGTCGGCGGCCGCGCGCTCACGCTGAAGCGGCACTTCGTGGAGGACGTGCGCCGGGCCGAGCTGCGCTCGAAGATCCGAGAGCTCGGCTCCCCGCTGCTGGTGATGCACTCGCCGACCGACTCCACGGTGGACATCTCGAACGCCGGGGAGATCTTCCGCGAGGCCCGGCACCCCCGCTCGTTCGTGTCGCTGGAGGGCGCGGACCACCTGCTCACCGCACCCGGGCAGGCCAAGCGCGCGGCCCGCATCATCAGCGCCTGGGCGGACCAGTACCTCACCGCTTGAGACGGCGCGGCGCACGTCACTGGACCCGGACAGCAAGGCACCCCGCGGCGCACGTAGACTCTTCCCGGAATTCCCTCACCTTCAAGGAGCCTTCGTGGGACGCGTCGTCGTCGAGGTCATGCCCAAGCCCGAGATCCTGGACCCCCAGGGCAAGGCTGTCGTCGGAGCGCTGCCGCGCCTCGGCTTCACCCAGTTCTCCGGTGTGCGTCAGGGCAAGCGGTTCGAGCTCGAGGTGGACGGTGAGGTCACGCCGGAGATCCTCGCCGCCGCCCGGGAGGCCGCGGCCACCCTGCTGTCCAACCCGGTGATCGAGGACGTGGTCTCGGTCGCCGACGCCGCCGCGGTCCCGGGTGAGGCGAGCGGCACCCCGGTGAGCGCCTGATGTCCGCGACCGAGCCGGCGCCCGTCGCGGCCGCGGCCGGCATCGCCGAGGCCCGCATCGGCGTCATCACGTTCCCCGGCACGCTCGACGACCGGGACGCGGCGCGCGCCGTGCGCCTGGCCGGCGCCGAGGCGGTCTCGATCTGGCACGCCGACGAGTCGCTGCAGGACGTCGACGCCGTGGTGCTGCCCGGCGGGTTCTCGTACGGCGACTACCTGCGCGCCGGCGCGATCAGCCGGTTCGCGCCCGCCATGGCGGCCGTGGTCGACGCCGCCAAGGGCGGTATGCCGGTGCTCGGCATCTGCAACGGCTTCCAGGTCCTCACCGAGGCGCACCTGCTGCCGGGCTCGATGGTCAAGAACGACCACCTGCACTTCGTGTGCCGGGAGCAGTCGCTCGTCGTCGAGAACGCGCACACCGCCTGGACCAACGAGTTCCGCCGCGGGCAGCAGATCACAATCCCGCTGAAGAACCAGGACGGCCAGTTCGTGGCCGACGAGCGCACGCTCGACGAGCTCGAGGGCGAGGGCCGCGTGGTCTTCCGCTACGACGGCTGGAACCCGAACGGTTCGCGCCGCGACATCGCGGGCATCACGAACGAGCGCGGCAACGTGGTGGGCCTCATGCCGCACCCGGAGCACGCGGTGGAGCCCGGTTTCGGCCCGGCGTCCGCCGAGGGCCCGCGCGCCGGTGTCGACGGCCTGACGTTCTTCACGTCGGTGCTGTCCTCGCTGGTCCACGCGTGACCACCGGTCCGGTCCGGGCGGGCGGTCATGGTCGCTGAGGTTCTCGCGGGCCTGACCGTCGAGACGGTCGGGTGGGACCACGTGGACGCCGTCCGCCTGCGCGCGGACCAGCAGCAGGAGATCGACCTGCGGTACGCGCAGCCCGGGCGGCCGTCGACGACGGACGCCGACGGCGCCCCGGTGCCCGACGCGCGTGACCAGGTGGACCCGTCGAACGTGTTCGCGACCCTGCTGCTGCGGGTCGACGGCGAGCCGGCGGGGCACGCCGCGCTGCGCGACCTGTCCGGCCGGGACGACTACCAGGGCGGGCTGCACCCCGACGGGACCGCCGAGGTCAAGCGCGTGTACGTCGCGCCCGGCTTCCGCGGCCGCGGACTGTCCCGCACCTTGATGGCCGTCGCCGAGGACGCCGCCCGCGCCGCCGGCGTGCGCCACCTCATCCTGGAGAGCGGGCTCATGCAGCCCGAGTCGCTGGGGCTGTACCTGCGGCTGGGTTACGACCCGGTCGAGTCGTTCGGCGTGTTCTCGGACGAGCCGGGCTCGCGCTGCTTCGGCAAGTGGCTGGTGCCCGACGCCGGCGCGGAACCGCCGGCCGAGCCCTCGCTGGTAGAGCCCTCGCGGGTCGAGCCCTCGCTGGTCGAGCCTGTCGAGACTCCCTCCGCCCCGGTGCTCCGCGAGGTCCCCTGGGGCGACCCCGACGCGGCCGCCCTGCGGCGCGAGATGTGGGCCTACCTCCAGCCGCTCTACCCGCAGCTGGCGCGGGTCGTCGAGGCGCGCGGCGGCCACGACGTCGTCGACGTCGAGCGGGGGCACACCGCGCTGGTGACGGTGCTGGCCACGCTGGACGGCCGCCCCGTCGGCTGCGCCACCCTCGCGCCGTCGCCGGTGGGCCCGGAGCACCTCACGGCCGACCCGCTGCGCGGTGTCGGTGGCATCGCGGCCGCCGCGGAGGCGGGCGAGTCCCGCGGGTTCGAGCTGCAGAGCGTGTTCGTGGACCCGTCGGTGCGCCGCGCGGGCGTCGCCTCGGCCCTGGTCGGGTACCTCGAGGAGGCGGCCCGGCGCCGCGGTGGCCTGGCGGCCTACCTCAACACCGGCATCCGGCAGCCCACGGCGTTGCGCCTGTACGGGAAGCTCGGCTACCGGCCGGTGCTGCCGTACCCGCCCTACGACTCGGACGACGCCCAGCTCCTGTTCCTGGGCAAGGCGCTCTGACCGCACCCCCGGACGGCGCCGGGGAAGACGGTACGCAGCCGAGCCCCGCGCTACGGCCGTCCGCGGAGGTACTCCAGCTGCGCGCGCACCGACGAGCGGGCGGCCGGCAGCACCGACGGGTCGACGTCGGCGTACACCGCGCCGGTCACGGCGTCGAGGAGCGGGTCCGGGAGCGGGCCGTCGGCGTCGGGCAGCGACACCCCGAGCGAGGTGAGGGCCGCACGCACCTGGTCCAGCCGCTCCGTCCGGTGCGCGCGGTACGCGCCCACCGCCGCACGCAGGTCCAGGAGCACCGGCCCGTGCCCGGGCAGGCCCGGAACGGGGTCGGGCAGGTCCAGCGCGCCCAGCCGGTCCAGCGAGGCCAGGTAGTCGCGCAGCGACCCGTCCGGCTCGGCGAGCACGGTGGTCCCGCGGCCCAGCACCGTGTCGCCCGTGAGCACCACGGACGTCGAGCCGTCCGACACCACGAGGCACACCGAGTCCGCCGTGTGCCCCGGGGTGGCCAGCACCTCGACGCGCAGGCCCGCCACCTCCAGGACCTCGCCGTCGGTGAGTTGCCCGGCGCCCGCGCAGAACTCCGGCAGCACGCCCCGCGACGGCGCGCCGGTGAGCTCCCGGAACTGCGCCAGCCCGCCGGTGTGGTCGGCGTGCCGGTGGGTCACCAGCACCAGGTCGACGGGTCCGGCGTCGGCCAGCGCGGCGAGGTGCGGCGCGAGGTCCGGACCGGGGTCCACGACCACGCAGCCCGGCGACCCGGGTGCGCGCAGCACGTACGACCGCGTTCCGTCGAGCGTCATCGGGCCGGGGTTGTCGGCGCGCAGCACCGATGCGAAGGGGGCAATGAGATCCACCGAATCACCCTATCCAGGGGTCAATCCGGCTTGTGCCCTGCGGGAACGCGGTGTGTGATCGGTAAATCACCTCCCAAAGAAGAGAGGAATACCTCAGATGTCCGCCATCTCAGGCGCGGCGCAGCACTACCGCGTCCGCAGAACACCGGCACTCATCGCCGTGGCGGCTCTCGCCACCACGACACTGTTCGCTCTTCCCCAGACCACCCGGGCCACCACGCCCGCCGACGCCGTCGTGAGCGCGGGCCCCGTCACCTTCGTGGACGACGGCGACACCGCGACCGTCACCGTCACCGTCGAGTCGGCCGACGACGCCGCGCTCGCCGCCCCGGTCAGCGTCGGCTGGAGCACCGGCTCCGGCACGGCCACCGCTGACGCCGACTACACGGCCGGCTCCGGCACGCTCGAGTTCCCCGCCGGGACGCCGTCCGGCACCGAGCGCACCCTGCGCATCACCACCCGCGCGTCCGACGCCGGTGAGACGGCCGAGACGGTTCCCGTGACCCTGCGGTCGCGGGACGCCGAGGTCGCCGGCCAGCCCGCCGTCGTCGTGCGGGCGCACGGCCTGCCCTACCTCGACCCGCGCCTGTCCACCAAGAAGCGCGTCGCCGACCTGCTGAAGCGCATGACGCTCGCCGAGAAGGTCGGGCAGATGACGCAGGCCGAGCGCGGGAACGTGACGGGCGACCCGGCGGTCATCGCCGAGCTTGGCCTCGGTTCGGTGCTCAGCGGCGGCGGCTCGACGCCCGCGGAGAACACGCCGGAGGCGTGGGCCGACGCGATCGACGGCTTCCAGACGCAGGCCCTGGCGACGCGGCTCCAGATCCCGCTGATCTACGGTGTCGACTCCGTGCACGGCCACGGCAACCTGAACGGCGCCACGATCCTGCCGCACAACATCGGGCTCGGCGCCACGCGCGACCCGGCGCTGGTCGCGCGGGCGGAGCGCATGGTCGCCACGGAGACGCGCGCGACCGGCATCCCGTGGACGTTCGCGCCGTGCGTGTGCGTGGTACGCGACGACCGCTGGGGCCGCACCTACGAGTCGTTCGGCGAGCACCCCGCGCTCGCGAGCGTGCTCGGCGCGGCGGCCGTGGCCGGGTTCCAGGGCAAGGACCTGGAGAGCAACCGGTCCGTGCTCGCGACCGCCAAGCACTTCGTGGGCGACGGCGACACGACCTTCGGCACCGGCGAGGGCGAATACACGATCGACCAGGGCATCACGGAGCAGAGCCGGCGGCACGTCGAGAAGGTCGACCTGCCGCCCTACGCCGCGGCGCTCAAGGCCGGCGTCGGCTCGGTCATGCCGAGCTTCTCCAGCATCGACTGGACCGACGACGGCCTCGGCAACCCGCTGAAGATGCACGCGAACCGCGAGCTGATCACCGGGTGGCTCAAGCAGAAGCAGGGCTTCGACGGCTTCGTGATCAGCGACTGGCAGGGCATCCACCAGATCCCGCCGCTCGCGGACGACTCGCCCACCACGGGGCAGATCGTCACCAGCGTGAACGCCGGCGTCGACATGTTCATGGAGCCGTCGCAGTTCGAGCGGTTCCACACGCGGCTGGTCGCGGCGGTGCGCGACGGCCAGGTCAAGGAGGCGCGGATCAACGACGCCGTGTCCCGGATCCTGGCCGCCAAGTTCGAGCTCGGGCTGTTCGAGGAGCCGTTCGCCGACCGCTCGCACGCCGACGAGATCGGGTCCGCCCAGCACCGGGCGATCGCCCGCGAGGCGGTCGCGAAGTCGCAGGTGCTGCTCAAGAACAACCGCCGTGCGCTGCCCCTGGACGACCGCGACAGCATCTATGTCGCGGGCCGCAACGCCGACGACCTGGGCAACCAGGCCGGCGGCTGGACCGGCACGTGGCAGGGCTTCTCGGGCGACGTCACGCCGGGCACCACGATCCTGGAGGGCATCCGGGCAGCGGCCGACGACGTCACGTTCAGCGAGGACGCGTCCGCGCCGACCGACGGGGCCGACGTCGGCGTCGTCGTGGTGGGCGAGACCCCGTACGCCGAGGGGTTCGGCGACGTGGGCGGACCCGAGTGGGCCTGGGACCCGGCCGACGGCGGGGTGCCGCGCGAGGAGAAGTCGATGTCGCTGCAGCCCGGCGACGCGGCGGTCGTGGACAAGGTCTGCGCCGAGATTCCGACCTGCGTGGTCCTCGTCGTGTCGGGACGGCCGCAGGTGCTCACCGAACAGCTCGGCTCGATCGACGCGCTGGTCGCGTCGTGGCTGCCGGGCACGGAGGGCGCCGGCGTCGCGGACGTGCTGTTCGGCGACCGGAAGTTCACGGGCAGGCTGCCGGTCTCCTGGCCGCGGTCGGCCGACGACCCGGTGGTCAACGTGGGCGACCGGGACTACGACCCGCTCTTCCCGTTCGGCTGGGGCCTGACGACCGGCGGCAAGGGCCACCACGGCGACCAGCGGACCACGCTGCAGAACGCAGCGCTGGACCCGGCGGACGGCGTGTCACCGGCGGGGTCGCGCGCGATCGCGACGTCGGACGTGGCCGTCCTGGAGGGCCGCACGAGCCACGCCCGGGAGATCCTCGCGGCGGCCCTGCCGAAGTAGAACCAGGGCGAGGTAGAACCGCAGCGCATGTGGCGGTTCTACCT
>NZ_JBHVEG010000125.1:0-18886 GCF_042802395.1 Promicromonospora sp. NPDC057488 | reverse complement strand
GGGTGCACGCCTTCTTCACGTCCGGAGCGGGCGGCGTCTCGCCCGCGCCGTGGGCCGCGGCCGACGGCAGCGGCGGCCTGAACCTGGGCCTGAACGTGTCCGACGACGAGGCGCGCGTCGCGGTCAACCGGTCCCGGGTGGCGGAGCGGCTCGGCGCGCCCGTGGCGTTCGCCACCCAGGTGCACGGCGACGTGGTGCTCGACCTGGGCGCGGCCGAGCGGGAGCAGTGGGCCGCGCACCGGCCGCCGGCGTCGGCGGGGGAGGGTGACGCACTGGTCACCGCCGAGCGCGGGCTGGGGCTCGGCGTCCTGGTCGCGGACTGCGTCCCGGTGCTGCTGGCCGACCCGGTCGCGCGCGTGGTCGCCGTCGCGCACGCGGGGCGCAAGGGTGTGCTGGCCGGCGTGGTGCACCGGGCGCTGGACTCGATGGTCGCCCGGGGCGCGGACCCGGCACGCGTGCGCGCCGCCGTCGGGCCCGCTGTGTGCGGCCGGTGCTACGAGGTGCCCGCGGCGATGCGCGACGAGGTCGCCGCCGTCGTGCCCGAGACGTTCGCGACCACGGACGACGGCACGCCGGGGCTCGACCTGCCCGCCGGCGTGGTCGCCCAGCTCGCCGCCCGGGGCGTCGCCGCGACGCTCGTGGAGCGCTGCACGCTCGAGGACCAAGAGCTGTTCTCGCACCGGCGGGCGAGCGTGACGGGTGTCACGACCGGCCGCCAGGCGGGCGTCGTAGCGCTCTTCTGACCGCCCGTGGCGGATCTGTGCCACCTCCGCGACACGCCGATAACAGGGCCCTGACCTGCGAAATCACACGGATGTCGTTTTTAGCGAGCAATCGCTGAACAACTTTGGCAAAGTTGTTCGTGGCACGGCGTGTCGCACTTCCGGGTCGGATTGCGCCGGGCTACTTTTGTCAAGGCGACCTCGACGTGAGGTCAAGGTCGGACCTGTTGTACGGGCCCGCTGGACACAGACAGAAGGACGCACAGCAGGCGACGAACGGAGAGTGTGCGATGGCCGGAGCGCTTCGCAAGACCATGCTGTATCTGGGCCTCGCCGACGATCAGGGCGAGCAGGAGTACCTCGACGAGTACGACGAGGGCCTGGAGGAAAACGTGGAGGACCACCGGCACGCACAGGTCACGCCGCTGCACCGCGACGGCGTTCCCCGCGAGGCCCTGTCCTCCTCGGACCTGCGCCGCATCACGACCGTGCACCCGCGGTCGTACAACGACGCCCGGAGCATCGGCGAGGCATTCCGCGCCGGCACCCCGGTCATCATGAACCTCTCCGACATGGACGACGCCGACGCCAAGCGCCTGGTGGACTTCTCCGCCGGCCTCATCTTCGGTCTGCACGGCTCGATCGAGCGGGTGACCAACAAGGTCTTCCTGCTCTCTCCCGAGCACGTGGAGATCGCGGCCGAGGAGCAGGTCGCCACCGAGAAGCCGAACGGTCGTGGCGGCTTCTACAACCAGAGCTGAACACCGGCATCACGAGACCTGGGCGGAGGGCGGTCGCTGCGGCGGACGCCCTCCGCTCACGTCTGTCCCCGGGGGTCCGGATCGCGGGCCCCGGGGCCGGGGCGAGTGAATCGGGGACCACGTTCGTGGTGGCTCGTGTGGTCCAGGGGCCGGACGCGTTAGGTTGTGCCTGTGAATCTGATCCTGCAGTTCATCGGCTTTCTGCTGTGGCTCTTCATCCTGTTCCTGATCGGCCGCCTCATCTTCGACTGGGTGCAGTTCTTTGCCCGGGACTGGAGGCCGCGTGGTGTGCTGCTCGTGATCGCCGAGGCGGTCTACACGGTGACGGACCCGCCCCTGCGGTTCCTGCGTCGGCTGATCCCGCCGCTGCGGCTGGGTCAGGTGCAGCTCGACCTGGCCTTCATCGTCCTGTTCTTCGGCGTCTCGATCCTCTCGCAGCTGGTCGGGGCCTGGGCGGCGAGGGTCTGACACGTCCGGGCCACGTGGTGAATGTGTGCCGGTTCGCGGCAGGCCTGGTCGAGTCGCGGACGGCGAACTGTGCGAAAACATTGACCTCGCCATGGAAATGGCCTGGGGTGACACGGCACACTCTGTGATGAAATCGTGCCCGGGGGTGCTCCCGGTGTCCCACGCCGATGTCGTCCGCTACCGTGGGCTTCGGCGAAGGGCGCGCCGCTTGCTAGCGCCGACGTCCGAGTTCAGCGTTCCGTTCTAACTTTCGAGGTGACACGATGGCACTGCTTACTGCAGAGGACATCCTCAACAAGAAGTTCTCCGCGACGAAGTTCCGCGAGGGCTATGACGTCGAGGAGGTCGACGACTTCCTCGACGAGGTCGTGCGGACGCTGACCAACGTCCAGGAGGAGAACGAGGGCCTCCGGCAGAAGGTCGCCGCCGCCGAGCGCCGCATCGCGGAGCTGTCGCGCAGCGACGCCGCGGCGCCCGCCCGCGCGCAGGCCGCGCCGGTCGCGGCCCCCGTCATGCCGACCGGTCCCGCCGGCCCCAAGGGCAACGGCCCCGAGCCGGAGTCGGCGACCGGGATGCTCCAGCTGGCCCAGAAGCTGCACGACGACTACGTGCGCTCCGGCCAGGAGGAGGGCGACCGCCTCATCACGGAGGCCAAGACCGAGGGTGCGCGCATCGTGCGCGACGCCGAGGAGACCTCCCACCGCACGCTCTCCCAGCTCGAGCAGGAGCGTTCGCTGCTGGAGCGCAAGATCGACGAGCTGCGCCTGTTCGAGCGCGACTACCGCACGCGGCTGAAGAGCTTCCTGCAGAACCTGCTGGGCGACCTGGACGCACGCGGCTCGGCCCTGCCGCCGCGCAACAACCAGCAGTCCGGCCGGCCGGCCGAGATGGCTCAGGGCATCTGACAGCAGAGCACCACCTGACACGCACGGCGACCGGACGTTCCCACCTCACGTCCGGTCGTCGTGCGTGTCGTGCCAGAGACCCGCATCATGGGGGGCGCGCCACACCGGCGTGCCCCGTTGTGCGTCTGGCCGCTTGTGCTTACGCTTCGTGCACTTGACCACCGGGGGCGACCGCGAAGGGGAACCCATGACCAAGATCTCGACTGCGACGCGAGCGGCGATCAAGCAGGAGTTCCCGAACCTGACACGCGACGTGAAGAAGTTTCCCGTCCGTGACGGTGAAGAACCCTGGACCGTCCGCGAGGCCGAGGAGCTGGCGGCACTGCTCCTCGAGGACAAGGAGCGGCTGGAGCGTGAGCTGCACGTCGCCGACCGGGAGCTGTCCGACCTGCTGCGCAACTCCGGCGACGGCGCCGGCGACGACCAGGCCGACTACGGCTCGAGCGCCCTGGAGCGCGAGCAGGAGCTGACGCTTGTCAACAACATGCGTGACCTCCTGGACCAGACGAACCACGCCCTGGGCCGGATCCGCAAGGGCACGTACGCCACGTGCGAGCTCACGGACCTGCCCATCGGCAAGGCCCGGCTCCAGGCCTTCCCGCGGGCCACGCTGTCCGTCGAGGCCAAGGCGCGCGAGGAGCGCCGCGGGGCCTGAGCGGTCGGCGCGGCGAGGGGTCGCGCCGGATCGCGCACCGGGTCTCGCACCGGATATCAACGCTGTGATGTCTGAGTTACGTGCATACCTGATGCATTGGTATGGAGTTCGATCCTGGAATGTCGTTTTTCGGTCTCCAGGTGCTCTGTGCGGCGGGTCACGTTCCGATTGACAGGGTGAATTTCTCCCCGGATGCTCGTCCAGGTGAATCACACACGTGTGGTTCACCGCTATTTCGACGGATGCTATTCGAGGGGGAAAACACAATGATCCGAGGATTCCGTGCAACGTGTCGTGCGGGCGCTGCCGTGGCCATGTCGGCCGGGCTGGTTGTCGCCGCTGCGACGGGTGCGAGCGCGCTGACCTTCGGCGACGCGCCTGAGGCGCTCGTGGTCAGCCCGTCCGAGGCCAGCGCGGTGCTCGGCGGGGTCGAGGGCGCTGTCGGCGTCGTCGGTGTTGACGGTGCGCTCGACGTGCTCGGTGCGACCCAGAACGCGGAGCTCCCCGAGGGGATCGACGGCGTGATGGTCCCCGAGGACGTCGCCACTGCTGGTGAGGTCGTCGAGATCGGTGGCGACGGCAGCTTCAACGCGCTGAACAACGTCTGCGTCGCCCCCTGGTACTGGGAGGGCCCCGGCAACGTCGGCAGCACCGCGAACCTGACCGACTACCAGGCCTGCGGTGAGGGCGACGCCGTCATCGGTGGCGAGGACTCCATCAACGTCCTGAACAACGTGTGCGTCGCGCCGTGGCACTGGGACGGCCCGCTGAACCTGTTCCAGACCGGCAACGTGACCGGCTACGCCGCTTGCTGACGTTCTGACGTCAATTGACTCTCGCCGTGCGGTGACGCGGCGTTGATGTCGCACCAGGCGAGGCCCTTTCCCGGAACTCCGGGAAAGGGCCTCGTCTCTTTTTGTGCGACGGTCCCGTAATACGCGTTCTTTTGTTCATCGGTTCAGTAATGGATGGCGCGTCGTGCCTCGCCCGGGCGGCGTTTCCGGCGGGCGGCCGGACCCTGGGACCGGGAGGGCTCGCGGCATGGGAGACTTTGCCTGATGTCTACTCCCGCTGAACCCTCCGCCGTGGCCGGCGACGAGACGAGCCCCGCCACGCCCGCGCCGTCGGGCAGCCGTGTGCTCGTCGCCTGGACCGGCGTGCTCGCGGCCCTCGTCCTGGCCGCCGACCAGCTGACGAAGTGGTGGGCCGAGTCCGCGCTGACCGTGAACGCCGAGCCCATCCCGCTCGTCGGCGACCTGCTGGGGCTGCGCCTCATCTACAACCCGGGCGCCGCGCTGTCGATCGCCTCGGGCTACACCTGGATCCTGACCATCGTCGTGACGGTGGTCGTGATCTTCATCGTCCGCGCCATCGGCCGGCTCGGGTCACGCGGCTGGGCGGTCGCGCTCGGCCTGCTGCTCGGCGGCGCCGTCGGCAACCTCATCGACCGCCTCGCGCGCGAGCCCGGGTTCGCCCGTGGCCACGTCGTGGACTTCATCGACTACGCCGGTTTCTTCGTGGGCAACGTGGCCGACATCGCCGTCGTCGCCGCGGCCGTGCTGATCGCGCTGCTGTCGCTGCGGGGCATCGGCCTGGACGGCAAGCGGCACACCGGGGACGAGCGGGACGAGTCCGCGAAGCCGGACGGCGACGCGAGCGAACCCGCCTGATGGCGCTGCGGACCCTGCCCGTCCCGGACGGGCTCGCAGGCGACCGGGTCGACGCGGCGCTGGCGCGCATGCTCGGCTTCTCCCGCACGCGTGCGGCCGAGCTCGCCGAGGCCGGCGCCGTCCAGCTCGACGGGCGTCCCGTGGGCAAGTCGGACCGCGTGGTCGCGGGCGGCTGGCTCGAGGTGGACATGCCGGAGGAGCGGCCCGCCGTCGAGGTCGTGGCGGAGCCGGTGCCCGGCATGGGCATCGTGTACGACGACGACGACCTGGTAGTGATCGACAAGCCGGTCGGCGTGGCGGCGCACCCGTCGCCGGGCTGGACCGGACCCACCGTGGTCGGCGCGCTGATCGCCGCGGGCTACCGCGTCTCGACGTCGGGCGCCGCCGAGCGGCAGGGCATCGTGCACCGGCTCGACGTCGGCACCTCGGGCCTGATGGTCGTGGCCAAGTCGGAGGTCGCCTACACGGGCCTCAAGCGCGCCTTCAAGGAGCGCACGGTCGACAAGGTCTACCACGCGCTCGCGCAGGGGCACCCGGACCCGACGTCGGGCACCATCGATGCCCCGATCGGCCGGCACCCCAGCTCGGACTGGAAGTTCGCGGTGACCGCGGACGGCAAGCCGTCGGTGACGCACTACGAGACGCTGGAGATGCTGTCTGCGGCGTCGCTGATGGAGGTGCACCTGGAGACGGGGCGCACCCACCAGATCCGGGTGCACTTCGCTGCGCTGCGCCACCCGCTGGTGGGCGACCTGACCTACGGAGCGGACCCCGTCCTGGCGTCCAAGGTGGGGCTGACCAGGCAGTGGCTGCACGCCCACCGGCTGGGTTTCGAGCACCCGGTCACGGGGCGCTGGGTCGAGGTGGAGTCGCCGTACCCGGCCGACCTGGAGGCCGCTCTCGAGGTCGTGCGGGGGGCGTACACCTGATGTGAGAAGTGGCTCGGCGTTGCTGGGCCGGAGTGTCGGAGAGCCGTCCTAAGATCATGGACATGCCCTCCGCCACCGCTTCGAAGAGCGACGACTTCGTCCACCTCCACGTCCACACCGAGTTCTCGATGCTGGACGGCGCGGCCCGGATCGGCGACCTCATGGAGGAGGTCGGGCGGCAGGGGCAGCACGCCATCGCGACCACCGACCACGGGTACCTGTTCGGGGCGCACGAGTTCTGGGCGCAGGCGCAGAAGGCGGGCATCAAGCCGATCATCGGGGTCGAGGCGTACATCACGCCGGGCACCAGCCGGTTCGACCAGACCCGCGTGCGCTACGGCGAGGCGGGCCAGGAGTCGGACGACGTCTCGGCGCGTGGTGCGTACACGCACATGACGCTGCTGAGCAAGAACAACACCGGCATGCACAACCTGTTCCGGGCGTCCTCCCTGGCCTCCCTGGAGGGCCAGATGGGCAAGTGGCCCCGGATGGACCGCGACCTGCTGGAGCGGTACTCCGACGGCCTGATCGCCACGACGGGCTGCCCGTCCGGCGAGATCCAGACCCGGCTGCGGCTGGGCCAGTGGGACGAGGCGGTGCGCCAGGCGGGCGAGCTGCAGGAGATCTTCGGCAAGGAGAACTACTACGTCGAGCTGATGGACCACGGGCTCGACATCGAGACCCGGGTGACCAAGGAGCTCCTCGAGCTGTCCAAGGTCATCGGCGCCAGGCTCGTCGCCACCAACGACCTGCACTACGTGCGCGAGGAGGACTCGACCAGCCAGGAGGCGCTGCTGGCGATCAACTCCGGCTCGACGCTGGACGACCCGAACCGTTTCAAGTTCGACGGCTCCGGCTACTACGTGAAGTCCGCCGCCGAGATGCGCAAGGTCTTCAAGGAACTGCCCGAGGCGTGCGACAACACGCTGCTCATCGCCGAGCAGTGCGAGGTCTCCTTCGACACCTCGGCCAACTACATGCCGCGCTTCCCCGTCCCGGACGGCGAGGACGAGATCTCCTGGTTCATCAAGGAGGTCGAGGCGGGCCTGCTGCGCCGCTACCCGAACGGCTACTCGGACGACGTGCGCAAGCAGGCCGACAAGGAAGTCGAGATCATCATCCAGATGGGCTTCCCGGGGTACTTCCTCGTGGTCGCCGACTTCATCAACTGGTCCAAGGACCAGGGCATCCGCGTGGGACCGGGGCGTGGTTCGGCCGCCGGGTCGATGGTGTCCTACCTGATGGGCATCACCGAGCTGGACCCGCTGGTGCACGGGCTCATCTTCGAGCGCTTCCTCAACCCGGAGCGTGTCTCCATGCCCGACGTCGACGTCGACTTCGACGAGCGTCGGCGCGGTGAGGCCATCCGGTACGTGACGGAGAAGTACGGCGACGACCGCGTGGCCCAGATCGTCACCTACGGCACCATCAAGGCCAAGCAGGCCCTCAAGGACTCCGCCCGGCTGCTCGGCATGCCGTATGCCATGGGCGAGAAGCTCACCAAGGCCATGCCGCCCGCCGTCATGGGCAAGGACATCTCGCTGAGCGGCATCTTCGACCCGAAGGACAAGCGGTACTCGGAGGCGGCGGAGTTCCGCCAGGTGCACGAGGCCGACCCCGAGGCGCAGCGCGTTGTCGAGCTCGCCCGCGGTATCGAGGGCCTGAAGCGCCAGTGGGGCGTGCACGCGGCCGGCGTCATCATGTCGAGCGAGCCGCTGATCGACATCATCCCGATCATGAAGCGCCCGCAGGACGGCGCGGTCATCACGCAGTTCGACTACCCGACGTCCGAGGGCCTCGGCCTGATCAAGATGGACTTCCTGGGTCTGCGCAACCTCACGATCCTCGACGACGCGCTCGAGAACATCGTGATGAACGGCAAGGACGCCATCGACATCGAGAAGGTGGCGCTCGACGACAAGCCCACCTACGACCTGCTCGCCAGCGGGAACACGCTCGGCGTGTTCCAGCTCGACGGCGGCGCCATGCGCGCGCTGCTGCGGCAGATGCGGCCCGACAACTTCGAGGACGTCTCCGCAGTCATCGCCCTGTACCGGCCCGGGCCGATGGGCATGAACTCGCACATCAACTACGCGATGCGCAAGAACGGCCAGCAGCAGATCGAGGCGATCCACTCCGAGGTCGTCGAGCCGTTCGCGGAGATCCTCGACGAGACCTACGGCCTGATCGTCTACCAGGAGCAGGTGCAGCGCGCCGCCCAGATCATGGCCGGCTACTCGCTCGGACAGGCCGACCTGCTGCGCCGCGCCATGGGCAAGAAGAAGCCCGAGGTGCTGGCCAAGGAGTACGTCAACTTCGAGAAGGGTGCGAAGGAGAAGGGGTACAGCGCCGGAGCGATCAAGGCGGTCTGGGACACCCTGGTCCCGTTCGCCGGCTACGCCTTCAACAAGGCGCACTCCGCCGGCTACGGCCTCGTCGCCTACTGGACCGCCTACCTCAAGGCCAACTACCCGGCCGAGTACATGGCCGGCCTGCTGCAGTCGGTGGGTGACAACAAGGACAAGATGGCGCTCTACCTCAACGAGTGCCGTCGCATGGGCATCACGGTGCTCCCGCCGGACGTCAACGACTCCGCGGCCAAGTTCACGGCCGTCGGCGGCGACATCCGGTTCGGCCTCACAGGTGTGCGCAACGTGGGCCGCAACGTCGTGGACGCGATCGTCGAGGCCCGCGAGGAGAAGGGCAGCTACACGTCCTTCCAGGACTTCCTGGACAAGGTCCCCGCCCCCGTCTGCAACAAGCGCACCATCGAGTCCCTCATCAAGGCCGGCGCGTTCGACTCGCTCGGCCACACGCGGCGCTCGCTGCTCGTGATCCATGAGCAGGCCGTCGACTCCGTGATCGGCGTGAAGCGCAAGGAGGCCGAGGGTCAGTTCGATCTCTTCGCCGACTTCGGCGGCGGCGCCGACGACGAGGGCATGGGTTTCTCCGTCGACGTGCCGGACCTGCCGGACTGGGAGAAGAAGCAGAAGCTGCAGTTCGAGCGCGAGATGCTCGGCCTGTACGTGAGCGACCACCCGTTGTCGGGCCTGGAGCACGTGCTGCAGCGGGCGGCCGACACCTCGGTCGCCTCGCTGCTCGCCGACGAGAGCCGGCCGGACGGCTCGGTGGTGACCGTGGCGGGCCTGCTCACCTCGGTGCAGCGCAAGATGAGCAAGAACGGCAACCCGTGGGCGGCCGTGACCGTCGAGGACCTGGAGGGTGCCGTCGAGGTCATGTTCTTCGGCGAGACCTATCTCGCCTACTCGACGATGCTGGCCGAGGACCAGGTCGTGGTGCTGCGCGGCAGGGTGCGACGCCGTGACGAGTCCATGCAGCTGCAGGCGATGGAGGTGGCCCTGCCGGACGTCACGGTGGGCTCCGACTCGCCGCTGTCCGTGACCATGCCGCACACGCGCGCGATCGAGTCGGTCGTGGTCCGGCTGCGCGAGGTCCTCGCGACGCATCCCGGGTCCGCGGAGGTGCACATCGCCGTGGCAGAGCCCGGCAAGCGGACCGTGGTGCGCGCCGCAGACAGCCTGCGGGTGGAGAAGTCACCCGCGCTGTTCGGCGACCTCAAGGCGCTGCTCGGCCAGGGCTGCCTGTCGTGACTGAGGCCCCCGGCGCGGCGCAGGCCGAGACCGACCGCTACGACGAGCGCGACCACGAGCGGTTCACGGTCGTGCCCGCGGCATACCTCTACTTCCGGCGAGAGGGGCAGGTGCTGCTCCAGCTCCGGCAGGGCACCGGCTACCGCGACGGCTACTGGGCCTGCGCGGCCGCCGGCCACGTCGAGGAGGGCGAGTCGGTGATCGAGACCGCCGTACGCGAGGCCCGCGAGGAGCTCGGCGTCGAGGTGGCGCCCGAGGACGTCCGGCCGCTCATCGTGCTGCACCGCGGCGAACCGGGCGGGCCGGCGATCGAGCAACGGGTCGACTTCATGTTCGAGGTCACCCGCTGGACCGGGACACCGTCGATCCAGGAGCCCGACAAGGCCGCCGACCTGGCCTGGTTCCCGTTCGTCGGGCTGCCGGACCCGGTCGTGCCGCACGAGCTCGCCGTGCTCCGCGCCGTGCACGACGCCGGCCGCCACGGCACGGAGATGCCGCGGCTCATGACGTTCGGCTTCTGACCTTCGCCTCAAATGTCAGACGCTCAGGTCACCGGGGTGACCTGAGCGTCTGACACATCATGGGTGGGCTACGTCAGCAGGTGCCCACCTTCTCCCAGGGGCCCCACGGGATGCCCGGCTCCTGGTTGCGGGTCCACCACTTGGCCCGCCACAGCTTGCCCTCGTGCTCGACGGTCTCGCCGCCGGTATAGATCCACGAGTTCGTCCAGGCCTGGTAGGTGTCGTCGCCGCAGACGACGTCGGCCCCGACCTCGGACCACGGGCCCCACGGCGAGGCGCCCGGCTTCTCGCCCTTGGTCCACCACTGCGCGACCCACACCGAGCCGCCGTGGAGGACCTCGTCACCGGCGGTGTAGATCGTCTTGCGGTCCCACGCCGGGATGTCCGGCACGCCCGCCACGTCGACGTCGACCGAGGCCACGGCCGGCTCGTCGAACGGGTTGTTCGTGACGTGCTCGGCGGCGTTGGTGTACGTGCCGGTGACGGCGTCCTGGTCCACCGTGACGTCGTACGACAGGGTGACCGGGTCGCCGTCGGGCGCCACGTAGTCCAGGCAGATCGAGCTGCCGTCCGTGACGGCGGACGAGGGGTCGCCCGCGTTCACGACGGCGGTGGCGGCCGTGCCAGCGAGGTTCTCGACCCCGATCGTGGCCAGGTCAGGCAGCTCGCCTACCTCGCCGTACTCGAACATGATCTCCGGCCGGTCCGCCGCCACCGAGTTGTAGATCCAGGCCTGGAACTTGCCCACGGAGTTGGACAGGTCGGTCGGGTCGGCACCCCACGGGAACGGGTCGTCCCACTGGACCACCGCGACCTCGCCGCCGGACGTCGCCAGCCGCACGCCGCGGTCGTCGGCGAGCGAGAGCTGCAGGTCGGACCAGAGCGGCGCGATCACGCCGTTCGGGCCGTCCACGGCCGGGATCTCCTGGGGCTCCCAGGGCTTGCCGGTGTAGCCGCCCGTGATGGTGACCAGGCCGTCCTCGGAGACGACGAGGCCCGGCGACTGCTGGTCGTAGTGCGGGAACGGGCCGATGGGCGAGAACGTGTTCACGGCCGTGTTGTCGCCGTCCAGCGGGCTGAACCCGATCCCGTACGCGGCCAGGTCGTCGAACCCGGTCGCCCACGCCGCGCACTGCGGGGAGTCCGCCGGCGTCGACGCCTCGTAGGTGCCCACCGCGCCCACCAGCGTGGGCAGGTCGACCTCCCACGTGATGGTCTGCCCGTCGACGACGCCGTCACCGGTCACCGACGCCTCGTCGATGCTCAGCCCGTCCGGCACCGTGTCGGTGACCGTGTAGGTGAGGTCCTCGGGCGTGGCGTTCGGCTGGACCGTGATGTCGTACCCGATGGTGTCGCCGAGCCCGGCCGCGTCGACCGAGGCCGTCTTGGTCACGTCGTCGGCGATGCGGTTCAGGCGGACCGGGATCTCGCCGATGTCGCCCGGGCTGTCCGGCGAGCTGCCGAGCACCGCGGTGCCGTAGAACAGGTCGCCCTCGGCGGCCGTGGGCAGGTTCCAGTGCAGCCGCACGTCGTACGGCTCGCCCACCGGCACCTCGCCGTCGGGGCCGGCCACCCCGGCGTTGTCGCCGTCCGCTGCCGGGACCACGGCGGTCGCCAGCGTGTGGGCGTCGGGCTGGTCCTCGGTGCCCTGCCAGTTCTGGACCAGCACCCACCAGGTGCCGGCCTCCGGGTCGGGCACGTCGCAGTACTCCGCGGCGGACGACGTCGTCGAGGCGCACACCTGGGTCGCCGGGCTCGGCGTGTCCCCGGTGCCCACGAACATGTCGAGGTCCAGCGCCTCGGCAGCGGTGATCTCGGCCACGAGCCGCGTAGCGTCCTCGGGCACCTCCAGCGTGGTGACCTCGACCTTGCTCAGGTCGTCGAACGCGTCGGCGTTCGTCGGGTCCTGGCTGAGCGAGCCCTCGTGCAGGTCGGCCTCGACGAGGCCGCGCACCGAGCCGGTGAAGTCGCTGACCGCGACGGACTTCAGGCCGGTCACGGCCTGCGAGCCGGTGTCCCGGCGCGTGGTCACGTCGATCTCGTTCGGCAGGATCGCGCCGGACGGGACGACGGCGACCGGCAGGGTCACGGCCGGCACGTCCTCGTTGCTCGGGGTGAGCGTGACGCGGCCGAACAGCGTCTCGCCGTCGGGGGCGCCGTCGACGTCCGCCGTGACGGAGATGCCCAGCGAGTCACCAGGGGAGACGGTGTCGGTCGACAGGTCGACGGAGAGCGACAGCCCGTCGTCGGAGACCGCGGACGCCGTCCACGTGACGCCGGCCGGGGCCGACGGCGGCGCGACCGCCGTCCGCTCCCAGGAGCAGCTCGCGAGGCACTGGGTGTCGGCGAAGGACGGCAGGTTCAGGGTGCTGGGGTCGCCGCCCTGCTCCGGGTCGGCGGCCAGGTAGTCGGCGCCGGTCTCGTCGAACAGCAGGGCTGCCTGCACGGCCGCCCCGATGTCCATGTGGCCGCTGCCCTGCTCGTACGGGGTGGCGGGCGAGCCGTCGAAGTCCTTGACGCTGGTGCGCGCCGTGGTCATGAGCGCGGACTGCTGCTGCGCCGGGGTCCAGTCGGGGCGGGCCTGCGTGAGCAGAGCGCCCGCGCCGGCCACGTGCGGGCTCGACATCGAGGTGCCCGAGATGATGCCGTACTCGACGTGGTCGTACGCGCCGTCGGCCACGCCGTACGCGGCGAGGATGTCGACGCCGGGGGCGGTGATGGACGGGACGATCGTGTCGACGGCCCGGTTGGGGCCGCGCGACGAGAAGCTGGACATGGTGTCGCCCAGCGCGTCGTCCGTGATGAACGTGGTGCCGGCGATCGTGCCGGTGTGGTCCGAGCCCTCCGCGAGCCAGTCCCGCAGGGTCTCGCCGTCGGCGAAGCTGATCGCCACGCCCGGGACGGCGAACGCGTCACCGAGGAGCGAGCCGCCGTTGACCTCGTCGTTCGTCAGCACGAAGCCGGTGGCGCCCTGCGCCGCGACGTTCGAGGACTTCTCCACGCGGCCGTTGCCGCCGCGGGCGCAGACCACGATCTTGTCGGCGTACTCCGCCTCGTGGCCCGTGGTCGTGGTGCACTGCGGGTCACCCACGGAGCCCGCGTCGATGATCCCGGTGGCGGGCAGCGAACCGGTCAGGGACTTACCCCTGAGGTCCGCCAGGTCGCCGGCGCTGCTGGTCAGGTCGCCCAGGGTGTTGAGCATGTGCCGGTTGTGCGTCGAGGCGCCCACCGACGTGAGCCACGGCGCGTCGGCGGGGGAGCCCGTCGTGGCGAACCCGGGGCCGTCGTTGCCGTTGGAGGTGGCGACGAAGATGCCCGCGGCGCGCGCGTTGAGGAAGCCGAGCGCGTCGAAGTCGTTCCACAGGTCCGACGGCGACGAGGAGCCGATGGAGTAGTTGATGACGTCGACGCCGTCCGCGATGGCCTGGTCGATCGAGGCCGTCAGGCCCGCGGTGGTGCAGCAGCCGCGGTAGCTGATCACGTTGGCGTGCGGGGCGACGCCGGAGACGTCGAACGTCGGCGGGTTCGTGCCCTCCGGCGCCGTCGGCGTCACGTCGTCGACCACGTTGCCGCCCGAGGTGGAGGCCGTGTGGGAGCCGTGGCCGTCCTCGTCCAGCGCGCTGCGGTCGGCGGCGCTCAGGAACCCGTAGGCGCCGATGAGCTTGCCGTTGCACGGGAAGTCGGGGTCGTACTGGTCGGTGTTCGCCGGGTCGCAGACGCCCAGGTAGTTGCCCGCGCCGAGCGGGTTGGTGTGCGTGTAGCCGTCGTCGCCGGTCTCGGCGAACGAGGGGCTGGAGGGGTGGATGCCGGTGTCGATGGTGCCGATCACGACACCCTCGCCCTTGTAGTCCTCCGGCAGGTCCAGCTCCTCGACGGCGTTCCACAGCGCGTCGGCGTTGCTCCACGCCGGACCGGCGTCCGTGTGCAGCTCGTGCTCCTTGTCGAGCGCGATGTGCGCGACGGCCGGGTCCTCCGCGATCTCCCGCGCCTCTGCCGGGGTCAGCACCGCGGACAGGCCGTTGGCCGCGTACTGGTAGGTGAAGGGCACGTCGACGTCGTGGCCGACCGTCCGCTCCATGCGGGTGACGAAGTCGTCCTGCTCCGCCTCGAGGAACTCCGTGTACTCGCGTACCCGCGCCGTCGACGGGTCGAGCGTCCGGCCCGCGCGGGGCGCCGTGGAGGCCAGGCCCTCGACGCCGCCGGTGTAGGTGGGCACGGCGGCGTCGGTCAGACGGATCAGGTAGGTGCGCTCCGCCTTGCCGCGACCGAGCGCGAGCTTCTGGATCCCGGCGTCCCGCTCGACCCCGGCCTGCGGGGTGGTCTCGGCCGGCACGAGGTTCTCGGCGAGGCGGTCCCGGGGGCCTACCTTGTCCGCGGACGGTGGGGCGGCTGGGGTCACGGCAGCGGCCGCGGGCGTGAACGCCGCCGCTAGTGCCGTGACCGCGGCCACGGCGAGCAGGGGCGTTCTGGACCGGTATGACATTACGGCTCCCTCGGTACGGCAGCGATGGAACGTGCAACGTGCAGGTGTGCGACATTCCTCGCTTACCGCCCGGTGCAATGTCAATGCTTCTGTACAGGATTCACCCAGTCCAAGATCAGGACGCAGGTCAGGTCACAGATCCGGCGGCCGCCCGGTCGACACGTCGTACCAAGGAAACGACGACGAAGGGTGCGGCACATGACCGACACACAGGACCACGCGGGGCACGTGCACGGGGCCGGCGAGCACGACGGGCCGGTGGCGAGCTGGATGACGGCGGCCACGATGCTGCAGGACGCCTCGCCGATCACCGTGCCCGACGGCGCCTCGGCGATGACGATCCACGTCGAGTGGGAGCCGGGCGACCCGGGTACCCCGCCGCACCGCCACTCCGGGCCCGCCTTCGGGTATGTCATCAAGGGCGCCGTGCGGTTCGAGCTGGAGGGCGAGCCCGAGCGGGTCGTCGAGGCCGGCGGCACGTTCTGGGAGCCGGGCGGCGACGTCATCCACTACCAGGACGGCAACGCGCTGGACGACGCCCGGACCGAGTTCGTGGTGACCATGATGTGCGCGCCGGGCAAGCCGATGCTGGAGCTCGTGGCCGAGTCGGAGCTCGCGGAGCGGGCGCACCTGCGCGCGCCGCGCCCCGGGGCCTGACCTGCTAGTGGAACCGCCCGCGCACGGCCGCGCCGGGCGCGGGCCGGGCCGCGTGGGTGGCGACGGCGACGATGCGGTCGGCGAGCTCCTCGAGCGCGTCGCGCGTGTACTCCACCTGCTGCACCGACTTCAGGAAGCTGTGCACGCCCAGGCCGCTCGCGAAGTGGGCGGTGCCCCCGGTCGGCAGCACGTGGTTGGAGCCGGCCATGTAGTCGCCCAGCGACACCGGCGACCACGGGCCCACGAAGATCGCGCCCGCGCTGTGCACGCGCGCGGCCACCCGGGCGGCGTCGGCCGTCTGGATCTCCAGGTGCTCGGCGCCGTAGGCGTTGACTACGGCGAGCCCGGCCTCGATGTCGTCCACCAGGACGATCGCGGACTGCGGGCCGTCCAGGGCGCGCGCCACCCGGGTCGAGTGCTTGGTGGCCGATGCGAGGTCCAGGACCCGGGCCTCGACGGCGGAGGCGAGCTCCACCGAGTCGGTGACCAGCACGGACGCCGCCATCGGGTCGTGCTCGGCCTGGCTGATCAGGTCGAGGGCCACGTGCCCGGCATCCGCGGTGCCGTCGGCGAGCACGGCGATCTCCGTGGGCCCGGCCTCGGCGTCGATCCCCACGATGCCGCGCACCAGGCGCTTGGCCGCCGCGACGTAGACGTTGCCGGGGCCGGTGATGACGTCGACCGGCTCGCACAGCGTCTCACCGTCCTGCTCGGCGCTGCCCGCGGCGCCGTAGGCGAACATCGCCACGGCCTGCGCGCCGCCCACGGCGTATACCTCGTCCACCCCCAGCAGGGCGCACGCCGCCAAGATGGTCGGGTGCGGCAGTCCGCCGTTGTCCTTCTGCGGCGGGGACGCGACCGCGAGGCCGGGCACGCCAGCCTCCTGCGCCGCGACGACGTTCATCACGACCGACGACGGGTAGACCGCCAGCCCGCCCGGCGCGTACAGGCCCACCCGCTGGACCGGGATCCAGCGCTGCCGTACGACGGCGCCCGGCGCGAGCTCCGTGACGTGGTTCGGCGGGAGCTGCTCGGCGTGCACCCGGCGCACGCGGCGGATCGCTTCCTCCAGGCCGGCGCGGACCAGCGGGGTGAGGCTGTTCAGCGCGTCGGTCAGGGCGCTCGCGGGAACCCGCAGGTGCTCGGGCGCGATCCCGTCGAACCGCAGCGCGATCTCGCGCAGGGCGGCCGCGCCGCCCTCGCGGACCTGGCGCAGCAGCGGCTCGACCACATGGACGGCCTCGTCGACTCCGACCTCGGCACGGGGAAGGACGTCGAGGAGGGCGCGGCGGCCCAGGGACCGGCCGCGCAGGTCGATACGTTGGATCACCGGGCCAGTCTATGGCGGCGGACGGGAGACAATGCTGTGGTGTCCAACTCTGAGTCGAACGTCCCCGAGGTCCCGATCCGCGACGAGGTCATCCGCCTCGGCCAGTTCCTGAAGCTCGCCGACCTCGCCGAGGACGGCGCGCAGGCCCGCGACCTGATCGCCGACGGCGAGGTGCGGGTCAACGGCGAGGTCGAGACCCGCCGCGGCCGCCAGCTCGTGCGCGGCGACCTGGTGAGCGTGCTGATGCCGGCGGGCGAGGAGGCGGCAAAGGTCGGGTAGCTCAGGACGCCATGTACGTCGACGCCATCACCTTGTCCACGGTCACGCGCAGCACGATCCGCTCCGGGTTGGGCTGCAGCTGGCGGTAGCGGCGCGCGTACCGCGTGACGGCGTCGGCGATCTCGTCCTCGTCCTCGCTGACGGCGATCGTGCCCTCCAGCGTGATCCACCGGCCGCCGGACACCTGGCACAGTGCGGCGCGCGGCTCGCCGCCGTCGGGCCCCGGTACGGCGTGGCGGGCCTTGAACGAGGCCCGGTTGGTGGTGATGCGCGCGACCCCGGCGTCGGCGTCCCAGGTGAAGGCGACCGGGACGACGTGCGGCGTGCCGTCGGGGCGCAGGGTGGTGAGGGTCGCGAGGTGGCGCTCGGTGACGAAGACGAGCTGCTCGGGGTTGAGTCGGATCACCTCGCGAGTCTAGGTCGGCGCGGGTGAGCGCCCGGTCGCGCCGTGTGGTCGGGTTGTGGGTTCCCCGTATTCCCGGGTGTCCGGTATTTGGCTAGCGTTCCTGACAAATACCACGGCCCTAGGGAGTGCCATGAGACGGCGTACATCGTTCCTGGCGGCGGGTGTCACCGCCCTGCTCGTCACCGGACTGGCCATACCGGTCGTCGCGGCGCAGACCGGGCCGGTGGCGCAGGCCGCCGCGGCCGACTGCGCGGCGTCCGCCTGGACGGAGGGCAGCACGTACGCCGCCGGCGCCCACGTGACCCACCGCGGCCGGGCCTACACGTCGCTCGTGGCGCACACGGCGCACGTCGGCGCGGGCTGGAGCCCGGATGCCACGCCCACCCTCTGGACCGACGACGGCGCGTGCGCCACGCAGCCGGACCCCGACCCGACCGACCCGACGCCGGACCCCACGGACCCGACCCCGGACCCCGAGCCGACGCCGGCGGACTGCAGCCAGCGCCCGCGCCCGTCGGGCAAGGTGCTGCAGGGCTACTGGGAGAACTGGGACGGCGCGAGCAACGGCGTGCACCCCGGCATGGGCTGGATCCCGATCACGGACTCGCGCATCACCCAGCACGGCTACAACGTGGCGACCCTCGCGTTCCCCGTGATCCGCTCCGACGGCACGGTGCTGTGGGAGGACGGCATGGACTCCGGCGTCCAGGTGCCGAGCCCGGAGGAGATGTGCGCCGCCAAGGAGGCGGGCCTGACGATCCTGATGTCGATCGGCGGCGCGACCGCCGGGATCGACCTGTCCTCGCAGGCCGTGGCGGACCGGTTCGTCGCGACGATCGTGCCGATCCTGCGGGAGTACAACTTCGACGGCATCGACATCGACATCGAGACGGGCCTGACCGGCAGCGGCTCCATCACGCAGCTCTCGGCGTCGCAGGCCAACCTGATCCGGATCATCGACGGCGTGCTCGCCGGGATGCCGGCCGGGTTCGGCCTGACGATGGCGCCCGAGACCGCCTACGTGACCGGCGGCAGCGTGACCTACGGCTCGATCTGGGGCTCCTACCTGCCGATCATCAAGAAGTACGCCGACAACGGGCGCCTGTGGTGGCTCAACATGCAGTACTACAACGGCTCGATGTACGACTGCTCCGGCAACTCGTACGCGGCCGGGACGGTGGCCGGCTTCCAGGCGCAGACGGACTGCCTGGACGACGGGCTCGTCATCCAGGGCACGACGATCCGTGTCCCGTACGAGAAGCAGGTGCCGGGCCTGCCCGCCCAGCAGGGCGCGGGCGGCGGCTACATGGCGCCGTCCCTGGTCTCGCAGGCGTACGGCTCGTACAACGGGGCGCTCAAGGGCCTCATGACCTGGTCCATCAACTGGGACGGGTCGCGCGGCTGGACCTTCGCCGACAACGTGAAGGCCCTGCAGGGTCGGTAGTGCCGCGGGGCCTGCAGGCACGACGGCGCCGGGCGGACCTCGGGC
>NZ_JBHVEG010000124.1:0-19010 GCF_042802395.1 Promicromonospora sp. NPDC057488 | reverse complement strand
GTGGCTGGGTAGAAGCGCACTTTCAGTCGACCGGGCGCCGCACGCGCCGGGTCTCGACGGCGACCGCCGCCAGGCCGAGCAGGCCACCCGTCACCACGACGAGCGGCGTCAACATCCAGACGAGCACGACGCACATCACGAGGGCGGCGAGCAGCAGCGCCGACCCGGTGAGGTCGTCGCGGGAGCGGGCGGCCCCGCGGGACAGCAGCTCCCGAGGACCGGCCGCCGGGGCGGTGGCGCCAGCCCCGCCGTTCGCAGAGGCCGCACCCGCACCGGTCCTGCCCGCGACGTCGTCGTCCGACCACGCCGTCGTCGTCCGCACGAGCACCACCGCGGCGCACGCCGCGGCCGCCCACGTGACCCACCGGACGGCCGAGGAGCCGGGCAGCGCGCCCGACGCCGTCAGCCCGGAGTTGACGACCACCACGACCGCCACCCCCAGGAGCAGCACGCCGAGCAGCCAGAGGCCGCGCACGGCCGCGACCCAGTCCCGCCAGAACGAGCGGACCGAGGTGTCGTACCCGCCGAGGTGCCGGCGCAGGTGCGCGGCCCCGGCGGCGAGCGCCGCCGGGGCGGTCACGACGGGCAGGCTGCCGGCGAGCACGAGCAGCCCGGTCAGCAGGGTCTCCCCCAGCAGGGGGAACCAGCCCTCCCCGGCCGCACGCCGTCCGCGGCCCGACGGCGCCGTGGTCTCCTCGGTCTGCTCCTGAGCGTCCACGGTGATCAGCCCTTCAGGCCCTGCGTGGCGACGCCGTCGACCAGGTACCGCTGGAAGACCACGAAGAACAGCAGCACGGGCACGAGGGCGAGCACGGCCATGGCCATCTGCGCGCCGTAGTCGGAAACGGACGTCTGGTCCACGTAGAGCCGCAGCGCGATGGGCAGCGGGTACGTGTCGGGTCGCTTGAGGTAGAGCAGCGGCCCGAGGAAGTCGTTCCACGACCAGATGAAGGCGAAGATCGAGCTCGTGATCACCGCAGGTCGCATCAGCGGCAGCAGCACGAGGCGGAAGATGCCCCAGTGCCCGCAGCCGTCGATCCGCGCGGCCTCGTCGAGCTCACGGGGCAGCCCGCGGAGGAACTGCACCATGAGGAAGACGAAGAACGCCTCGGTGGCCAGGAACTTGGGCGCCAGCAGCGGCAGGAACGTGTTCACCAGGCCCATGGAGTTGAACAGGATGTACTGCGGGATGATCACCACGTGGAACGGCAGCAGCATCGTGCCGATCATCACCGCGAAGTACACGCCCCGGCCGGGGAAGTTGATCCGCGCGAACGCGTAGGCCGAGACGGTGGCCGACAGCACGATGCCCACCACCGAGCCGACCGCGAGGATCAGCGAGTTGAGCACGAACGTCCAGAACGAGACGCCGCCGATGCCGGCGAACGCGGACGCGTAGTTGTCCAGCGTCCAGGTCTCGGGCCACAGGTTCACGTTGCCGACGATGTCGCCGCTCGGCTTGAACGAGCTCATCACCATCCACACGCCGGGGTACAGGATCACCACGGCGACGGCGATAACGAGCACGTGGAAGACGACGGACCTGGTGAGCCGGCGCCGGGCCGCCTGGGAGGCAGGCGCCGGGTCGTGGTCACGCTCGCGGAGCAGGGTCGCACCGGCTTCCAGGCCGGTGTGGTTCGGGTAGCTGGTCTCGCTCATCGCACGTCTCCCGTGTAGTGGACCCAGGCACGCGAGGTGCGGAACAGGACGGCCGTGATGATGCCGACCACGAGCACGAGCACCCACGCCATGGCCGAGGCGTACCCCATGCGGAACTCCGTGAAGCCCTTGAGGTAGAGGTAGAACGTGTAGAACAGCGTCGAGTCGGCAGGGCCGCCCGTACCGCCCGAGATGATGAACGCGGAGCTGAACACCTGGAACGCGCCGATCGTCTCGAGCAGCAGGTTGAAGAACAGCACGGGCGACAGCATCGGCAGCGTCACGGAGACGAACCGGCGGATCGGCCCGGCGCCGTCGACCGCGGCCGCCTCGTGCAGCTCGGCCGGGATCTGCTTGAGGCCGGCCAGGAAGATCACCATGGGGGCGCCGAACTGCCAGACGGCCAGCAGGATCATCATCGGCATGGTCATGCTCGGGTCGCCCACCCAGCCGCCGGCCGGGAGGCCGAAGAACTGCTGGACCTGGTCGGCGATGCCGTCGTCGATGAACATGGCGCGCCACACGATCGCGACGGAGACGCTGGCCCCGATGAGCGACGGCGCGTAGAACATCGAGCGGTAGGCGCCCTGGCCCCGGTGCTTGGCGTTCAGGAGCAGCGCCACCGCGAGGGCGGCGGCGAGCTTGACCGGCACGCCGACCAGCACGTAGACCGCCGTCACCTGGGCGGACTTGAGGAACCGCGGGTCGGCGAAGAGGGCCGTGAAGTTGTCGATGCCGACGAACTCCGGGGCCCGGAACAGGTTGTAGTCGGTGAACGCGAGGTACAGCGACATCAGCATGGGGCCGGCTGTCAGCAGCACGAACCCCAGGAGCCACGGCGAGAGGAACGCGTACCCGGCCTTGACGTCGGCGCGGTTGCGCTGCGGCTTGCCGCCGCCCCGTGCGGGGGACGACGTCGTCGCCGTCCCCCGCACGCCGCCGTGCCCGGCCGCCCGGCCGCGCTCGGTAGTGGTCGCGGACATGGTCACGCCCCGCCGAGGTTCGATTCGGCGCTCTGGAACCACTGGTCGGCGAACTCCTCCGGCGTGATGTTGCCGTAGGACAGCTCCTCGCCCAGACGCTTGAACTCGGCCTCGACGACGCCGTAGCCCTCGACGGGCAGCGGGGTGTCCTCGGTGACGAGCTCGGCGACGTGCTCCTCGTAGCCGACGATCTTGTCGTCGATCGAGCCCTCGTCGACGTCCATCGCGTCGCGCTGGGCGGCGACCGCCGGGACACCCTTCGAGGTGCCGAAGATCTTGCCGACCTCGGGGTCGTTCACGAGGAAGTCGATGAGCGCCGCGGCGGCGTCCGGCTCCTTCGTCGTGGCGGACGACGAGAGCAGCATCGACGGCTTCCAGAACTGCGCGGAGCCGTCGGGGCCCGTGGGCACCGGCAGCAGGTCGAGGTTCTCGGAGCCCGCGCCGGCCGAGTAGCCGGCCATCATGTTGTCCCAGGTCATCTCGGTCGCGGCCTGGCCCACCTGCATGCCGGTGAGCGGCTCGACCTGCTTGGCCCGCTCAACGGGGAAGAAGACGCCGTCGTCGCGCAAGGGCTGGGTGCGCTCGGCCCACGCGACCAGGTCGGCCTTCTCGAAGGCCGGCGAGCCGTCGTCCGCGAACGCCGTCTTGCCCTGCTGCACCAGCCACTGGATGAACAGCCACAGCGTGCCGGTGTAGTCGGTGCCGCCGTAGATCTGAGGGTCGTGGTCGGCGCCCGCGGCGCTGACCTCGCGCAGCCAGGCGTCGTACTCGTCCCAGGTCAGGCCCTCCTGCGGCGGCTCGATGCCGAGCTCGTCGAGCAGGTCGTCGTGGTGCATCATGCCGAGGGTGTTCGTGCTGGTCGGGATGCCGTACTGGCCGTCGTTGACCGAGCCGGAGGCGAGCACCGTCTGGTCGAAGTCGTCGGTGTTCAGGTTCACGCCCAGCTGGTTCGACAGGTCGAAGAGCTGGTTGTTCGACGCGTACTGATGGATGTAGGCGAGGTCCATCTGGAACACGTCCGGCAGGGTCTGGCCCGCGGCCTCGGTGCTGCGCGCCGTCCAGTAGTCGTCCCACGCCTGGAACTGCGTCTGGACGTCGATGTTCGGGTGCTGCTCCTCGAAGAGCGCCACGGCCTGCTCGTACCTGGCCGCGCGGTCGTCGTCCCCCCACCAGACCAGGGACAGCTCGATGTCCCGGTCGGTGGCGACGGGCGCGGCGTCGGCCGAGGCGACCTGGCCGCCCCCGCACGCCGAGAGGGCGAGGGCCGAAGCCGCCGCGAGTGCCGTGACCTGGACGACGGCCGTCCGTGTGGTGGTGCTTCTGCGGACCACGTGAGCCTCCTTGCTCATTCTGCTTCTGGTGGCCGGCTGCATCCTCGACGGCCGACTGAATCGATACAATACCGCTACGGGAAGCGTTGTCCAGAGCCTCAGGTCAGGAATTCGTAACGAACCGCACCGTTGGAGGCCGGGCCACCGCGGGGCCGTGGACGACGGCGAGCGTGGGGCCAGTGGCGCCATCGGCGCTGATGACGCCGCTTCCACGGCTGCTGCCACGCCGCTGCCGGCGCAGCCGGGCAGCCGGGCAGCCGGGCAGCCGGGCAGCCGGGCCAGCCGGGCCAGCCGGGCCAGCCGGAGCAGCCGGAGCAGCCGGACGTAGGGGTCGTCGGCGCATGAGGGCTCTTCAACCGAGCATGCCTACGTTCGACACCGGGGCACCCAGGCGGCGGGACGGTGTCGGCCAGCAGAACACGCTCACGGCTCACCGGCAGCCGCGGCCGCAGCCCGCTCGACCCGGGCCGCCGAACGTAGGAGCCGTCGGCGCATGAGGACTCATTAGCCGAGCATGCCTACGTTCGACGGCGGCCAGCCGGGCGACGGCGGCCAGCCGGGCGACCGCGGCCAGCCGGGCGACCGCGGCCAGCCAGGCGGCGGCGTCAGCTCGCAGTGGGGGTCGGCGTGGCCTTGAGCGGGGGCCAGGCCGGGCCCGTGCCGCGCATGGAGTCGTGGAACGGGTCGCCCGGGCCGATCTCGCCGGCGCGGACCACGGCGCCCGTGAACGACGAGCGGTAGATCGCCGCGACCAGCTCCAGCGTGCCGCGCGTGTCGGCCACCGTGACCGGCGGCGCCTCGCCCGCGGCGAACGCCCGGTACGTCGGCACGAACTGCGCCAGGTGCCCCGACGGCAGCGCCTCGGGGTCCGGCTGCCAGAGCTGCCCGACGTCGTCCCGCCCCGCCGCGGGCGTGAACGTCCAGTCGGCGTCGGTGTAGCCGTAGAGGTGCGACAGCTCGATCGTCGCGGCCTCGGTGTCGAACCGCAGGTCAGAGGTCTCCCGCGGGGACAGCAGCGAGTTGGCGATCGTCGCCATGGCGCCGTTGGCGAACCGGACGATCGCCATCGAGACGTCCTCCGTGTCCACGTGCCGCGCCAGGCGGCCGGCCATCGCCGTCACCTCGGACCACGGCCCGAGCGTCGCCAGCAGCAGGTCGAACTGGTGGATGCCGTGGCCCATCGTCGGCCCGCCGCCCTCGGTGTCCCAGCGGCCGCGCCACGGCACCTCGAAGTACGCCGGCCCGCGGAACCACATCGTGTCGCACGTCGCGACGAGGGGGCGGCCGAGCGCACCGTCGTCGAGCAGGCGGCGCAGCTGCCGCGCGCCGTGCCCGAACCGGTGCTGCACCACCTGCGTGAACGACGCCGTGGAGGCGGCCTCGGCCGCCGCGATCCGGTCGAGCTCCGCCAGCGACAGCGTGGCGGGCTTCTCGACCACCACGTGCACGCCCGCGTTCAGCGCGGCGACGGCGACGTCCGCGTGCACACCCGGCGGCGTGCACACGTGCAGCACGTCGGTCTCGCCGAGCACGTCCTCCAGGGAGGTGCCGTGCCCGGGCACGCCGTGCTCGGTCGCGAAGGCCTCGGCGCGCGCCGCGTCGATGTCGACGGCGTGCACCAGGGTCGCGTCCACACCGTGCGCCGGCAGGTCCGCGATCGCTCGTGCGTGGGCTCCGGCGATGGCACCTGTGCCCAGGATCGTGACTCTCATCTTGCTCCGTCCTCGTCGACGCGTGTGATCGATCACCCGACCGTACAGGCACGACCTCGTCGCACCCGTCGGCAGGCACCCTACCCGCGACCCCCATCGTTGGAAAGGGCTTTCCAGCACTCGCCGGCCCGCGCGCCAAGTGCCGGGGCGGCGTCGACGGGTCTGTGCCGATCCCTTTTGAGGCCTAAGTTTCTCCGCTCTGGCCAGCGCCAAAGCGGAGAAACTTAGGCCTCAAAGGGGATGGGGCCCAGCCGATCGACCAGCCGGATCAACCGGCCAGGCCGATCGACCAGCCGGACCAGCCGACCAGCCGGACCAGTTCGACCAGCCCAGCCGACCGGTCAGCCCGACCAACCGGCCCGACCGACCAACCAGCCCGACCGACCCACCACCAAGGTCAGCGCTCTACCGCGCCGATCTCTGCCGCCACCGCGTCGACGAAGCTGTCCGGCGTGTTCTCGGGCAGCAGTCCCGGGAGCGCGAGCAGGGCCCGGACGTCCTCCTCGGTCCCGGCCAGCCCGGCGACGTCGCCCAGCCCGTCCATACCGCCGGGCATCTCGGCGGCCTCGACCAGGGCCTCGAGCTCCGCCGCGCGCGGGTCGTCGACGCCCTCGCCGGAGTGCGTCCGGCGTCGGACGAACTCGGCCCACGCGGCCAGGCCGAACGCCACCCCGTGCGGCTCCCGGCCAGCGGCGAGCGAGTCCGCGAGCACGCCGCCCCAGCGGAACGGGATCTTCTGGGTGCCGTCCATCGCCACCTGCGCCGTGGTGTGCCCCGTGTGCGGGTTGGCGAACCGCGCCAGGATCTGCTCGCCGTACTGCTGCAGGTCCAGGCCGTCGGGCGGGGTGAGCGTCGGCAGCGCGTCCTCGAAGAGGTACTGCCGCGCGCGCTGCGCGATCACCGGGTCGGTCACGCCGCCCGCGATCGTCGAGTGCCCGGCGAGCCAGCCCGAGTACGCGACCAGCGAGTGCGTGCCGTTGAGCAGCCGCAGCTTGGCCTGCTCGAACGGCGCGACGTCCTTGGTGAGCGTCGCGCCGGCGGCCTCCCACGCGGGGCGCGGCCCGGCGAACCGGTCCTCGATCACCCACTGCGCGAACGGCTCGCCCACCACGAGGCCCTCGTCCCGCACGCCGAGCGCCTGCTCCACCTGGTCACGCTGCTCCGGCGTGGTGGCCGGCACGATCCGGTCGACCATGGAGCACGGGAACGTGACGTTCGCGTCGAGGAACGCGCGCAGCGCGTCGCCCTCGATCCCGGGCAGGGCCGCGTCCACGGCCTCCCGCACGAGGCGTTCGAGCACCCGTCCGTTGTCGACCATGTTGTCGCAGGTCAGCACGGTGATGGGCGCCCCGGATACGGCGCGCTGGGCCAGCCCGCGCACCAGCAGCCCGATGGCGGACGCCGCCGGACGGACGGCGACCTCGCCGGCCTCCGTCACCGCGGCGAGCGCCGCGAGGTCGGCGGCCACCGCCTCGGTGTCGAGCGAGCCGTCGGGCCGCCGGGCGTAGCCCTTCTCGGTGATCGTCAGCGTGACCACGTGGGTCGACGGCGCCGCGATCGTGGTGAGCACGCGCTCGGTCTCCTCGGCGGGGTACGCGACGTCGACGACGGAGCCGATCAGCTCGACCGACGACTCCTGCTCCCCCGCGGTGAGCACGGCGTACACCCCGCCCTGCGGCCGGAGCTGGTCGCGCACGGTCGCGGAGCGCTGGGTGACGCCGAGGATGCCCCAGCTGCTGTCGCCCGTCGCGATCGCGGCGCGCTCCGTGTACACGGCCTGGTGCGCCCGGTGGAACGCCCCGATGCCGAGGTGGACTATCCCCACCGCCGTCGGCATCACGGGTGCGTCGATGCCCACCGGGATACGGTCCCGGTGCAGGCGGTCCTCAGTCATCACGTGTCTCCTTAACCTGTGCCACGAGCTGCGTCGGGTTCACGAACCGCAGCGCCACCACGAGCATGGCGAGCATCGTCGCGGTGTAGATCACCGACATGGCCGAGATGAGCTGCCTCGCCTCGCCACCGCCGGCGGCCGTCATGCCACGGTAGATGGCTACGACGAGTGTGTCCGAACCTGGGCCCGAGACGAGGAACGTCAGCTCGAAGAGCCCGACGGTCCGCACGAGCACCAGGATGGCCGCCGCGAGGATACCCGGCACCAGCAGCGGGGCCAGGATCCGGGTGAACACCTGCCAGGTGCGGGCCCCGCACATCCGGGCGGCCGACTCGATGGCGGGATTGATCTGTTCGATGAAGGGCGTCATCGTCAGGATCACGAACGGGACGGACGGCACGAGGTTGACCAGCACGACGGCGGTCAGCGTGCGGCCGAGCCCGAACGAGTACATGACGGTGGCGAGCGGGATGCCGTAGGTGATGGGCGGCATGAGCACCGGCAGCAGGAACAGCAGCATGGCGGCGCGCTTGCCCGGGAAGTCCCGGCGGGCCAGCGCGTACGCGGCGGGTACGCCCACCAGCACCGAGATCACCACGACGAGCACGGCGACACCGACGGTGACGCCGACCACCTCGCCCAGGTCGAACCGGTCCCAGGCCTCGACGTAGCGCTCGGTGGTCAGCCCGTCGGGGAGCCAGGTGTCGAACCACTGCCGGCCGAACGAGTCGACCACGACGGCGACGAGGATCCCGAGCAGGAGCACCCCGAACGCGGTCATGCCCGCCCACACGAACCAGGTGGACGGGCGCGCGGCGAGCGGCCGTTCCAGCGTTGACGTGGCCATCAGCCCTTCCCTCCCGTGGTGCCGCGGTACAGCAGCGAGCGCAGGCCCAGCACGGCGACGACGACGACCAGCTCCACGGCGCCCATCATCAGCGCGATGGTGGACGCCATGGCGTAGTCGTTCTGCTCGCCGAACGCCCGGAACGCCATGAGCGACATGACCCGGGTCTCGCCCATGGCGTCACCGACCAGCCGCGCCGACGGGAACACCGAGAACGCGAGCACGAACGTCAGGATGAACGTCGTGGCCAGCCCCGGCGCCAGCAGCGGCAGGACGATGCGCCGGAACCGCTGCCACCAGCCCGCGCCCAGGGTCTTGGCGGCCTGCTCCAGCGACGGGTCGATGCCCGACAGGTAGGACGAGATGAGCAGGAACGCGAACGGGAAGCCGGTGATGACCAGCGAGAGCATGACGCCCAGGTAGTTGTTCACCAGCTTGAGCGGCTCGTCGATCAGGCCGAACTCGAGCAGCGCCCGGTTGATCCAGCCCTGCCGCCCCGCGAAGATCAGCAGCCCCTGGGCGGTGAGCACGGTGCCCAGGGTGATCGGCAGCACGAGCAGCGACGTCAGCAGCCGCTTGCCGCGGAACCGGTGCCGCAGCACCATCGCCACCGGCACCGACGCCAGCACGTTGAACAGGGCGGCCGGCAGCGCGAGGCGCATCGTGAGCCACACGGAGTCGAACACGAACGGGTCCCGGAAGAACGCGACGTAGTTCGCGAGCGCGCCGCCGCCCCACTGCTCCTGCATCGCCACGGTGGGCTGGATCGTGAGCCCGATCCCGTACGAGAACGGGTACACGAACAGGGCCACGGCGACCACGAGCCCGGGCACGAGCAGCAGCAGCGTCGGGTCGATGCCCCGCTCGGCCAGGCGGTGCCGCAGGCTCGCGGTGGCCCGCGAGGAGGTGGTCACGCCGCCACCGCCTGCGGCACGACGGCGGCGTCCAGCGCCTCCGGGAACACGAGCACCCGCTCGACGGGCGCGGTCAGGGTGACCGCGCCGCCGACGTCGGGCGCCGTCGTCGAACGGGCGTGGAGCATGGTGTCTCCGGCCTGGACGCCGACGGCGAACTCGCGCCCGTGGTACTCGACCACGGAGACGGACCCGGGAATCACGCCGCCGCTGGTCGAGCCAGGCTCGACCGACGGGCCCACGTGCAGGTCCTCCGGCCGCACCGCGACCCGCACCCGGTCCCCCGCGCCCAGGGCGCCGACGGCGCGCCCGGTGAGCCGGACGCCGGCGCCCGCCGCACCCGGGAGGTCGACGACCGCCTCGCCCCCGGACACCGAGGCGACGGTCGCGGGCAGGATGTTGCGGTACCCCATGAAGTCGGCGACGTACCAGCTCGCCGGGCTCTCGTAGAGCTCGTCGGGCGTGCCGACCTGCTGCACGCGGCCCTCGCGCATGACCACCAGGCGGTCGGCCAGGGACAGCGCCTCCTCCTGGTCGTGCGTCACGTAGATCGTGGTGAGCCCCAGGGACTGGTGCAGGCGCCGGATCTCGGTGCGCATGTCGAGCCGCAGCTTGGCGTCGAGGTTCGACAGCGGCTCGTCCATGAGCACCAGCGACGGTTCCAGCACCACGGCACGCGCGATGGCGACGCGCTGCTGCTGCCCGCCCGAAAGCTGGCCCGGCAGCTTCTTCGCGTGCTCCCCGAGCTTGACCAGGTCGATCGCCGCGCGCACCCGCGCGTCGACCTCGGCCCGCGGCACGCCCCGCATCTGCAGCCCGAACGCGACGTTCTTGGCCACGCTGAGGTGCGGGAACAGCGCGTACGACTGGAAGACCATGCCGAACCCGCGCCGTTCCGGCGGCAGCGTGTCGATCCGCCGCCCGTCGAGCCGGATCTCGCCGTGCGTCAGCGGCAGCAGGCCAGCCAGGCAGTTGAGCGCCGTCGACTTGCCGCAGCCGGACGGCCCCAGCAGGGCGACAAACTCGCCGGCCTTGATCGTCAGGTCCAGACCGGCGAGGGCGTCCACCCCGCCGAAGCGGCGGCCGACGCCCCGCAGCTCCAGGGACTCGAAGTCGCTCATTCGGCCTCTTCCTCCACCTTGCCGCCGCCGACCTCGCGGTCCCAGATGTCGAACGCCGTCACCATGGAGTCGGCGTCGAGCGGCGTCACGGCGTCCTGCGACTCGATGAGCTCGTCGAACAGTGGGCGGCCGAACTCCTCGATCACGTCCTGCGACTCCTGCGGCGCGAGGTCGAGCGTCGCGCCCTCGACGGCCGGGCCGGGGTAGAAGTAGCCGGCGTCGTACGCCTTGGCGTTCTGCTCGGGGGTGAGCATGTCCTGCAGCAGGAGCAGGATCGCGCTGATCTTGTCGGCGCTCTGCCCCTTCGGGATCGCGGCGTAGTGCGCGTCGGTGACCCACGTGAAGTCGTCGAACGCGGCAGCCTCCAGCGTGTCCGGGAGCTGGCCCTCGGCGCGCGGGGCGATGTCCCAGCCGGTGGTGGTCGGGATCATCGACCAGGTGCCGTCGGCCATGTTGGTCACGACCTGGCCGGTGCCCGTCGGGTAGGTGTCGACGTACTGGCCGAGGTCCTTGAGGTAGGCCCAGGTCTTGTCCCAGCCGTTCTCGGGGTCGGTCGGGTCCTCGTCGCCCAGGATGTAGGGCAGGCCCATCAGGAACGTGCGGCCGGGGCCCGAGTTCGCGGGGCGCGCGTACCCGAACTTGCCGGGGTTGGCCTTCGCCCACTCCAGCAGCTCCTCGGGCGTGGCCGGCGCCGTGCCGACCACCTCGGGGTCGTACTGGAGCAGCGGACCGGACGGGTAGTACGTGGTCACCACGCCGTAGCCCTCGGCGAGCTCCTGCATGTTCGCGGCCGGCTCCAGGTAGTTCTCCTGGTTCGTCAGCCGGTCGCCGTAGTCGTCCACGACCGGGATCCACAGGTCCTGGCCGATGCCGGCCGCGAGCCCGTCGTTGCCGGTGAACACGACGTCGATGGACAGGTTGCCGCTGTCCACCTGCGGCTTGACGATGCCCGTGACGTCGGGCGCGCCGCCCGTCTCCCACGTCACCGACTCGATGACGTCCGGGTTGTTCTCGACGAACTCGTCGACCATGCCCTCGGTGAGCCGCTGGTTGCCCGCGACGTCGAGGATGTTCAGGGTGACCGGCTCCGACGGCGTGTCGGGGACCTCCGACGCGTCGGTCACGGCGCCGCCGCTCTCCCCGCCGGGAGGCGCGGGCGGGGCACACGCGGTGAGCAGGGCCAGCGCGGCGACGCCTGCGAGCGCCACCGCCTTCTTCGAGGTACGCATGGTGTCTTCCTCTCTCCCGGGCTCCGTCGCCCGGGCGTCTGTGGTCGGGTCGGGCGTCAGTCGGCCGTCCCGGCCGGTGCGGGTCCTGAGGACCCGCGGATCGTGAGCTCCACGGGGAGCTGGACGCTCGCCGGCGTGCCGCCGCGCAGGCGCGCGAGCAGCAGGTCGACGGCGCGCCGGCCCAGGCGGGCCAGCGGGGCGTGCACGGTGGTCAGCGCGGGCGAGACCAGGGTGGCGAGCTGCACGTCGTCGAAGCCCACCACCGACATCCGGCCCGGCACGTCGATCCCGCGCTGGCGCAGGCGGTCCAGGATGCCGAGGGCCATGAGGTCGTTGAACGCGACGACGGCGGTGACGCCGCTAGCCACGGCGTGGTCGGCGGCCTGGGTGCCGCCCGCGAAGTACGGCTGGAAGGTGCCGAGCCGCACGAGCTCGAGGTCCCAGCGCGCGGCGGCGTCGACCAGCCCGGCGACGCGGCGGCGCCCGGACCAGGACGACGGCGGGCCGGCCGCGACGCCGACCCTGCGGTGGCCCAGGGCGTGCAGGTGCCCGAGGATCTGCGCGACGCCGTCGGCGTCGTCCACGGCGACGAACGGGACGGTGTCGGGGGCGGGTGCGTCGCCGTCGGGCCCGGAGTCGGTCCCGGGACCGGACGCGGCCGCCGGCAGCTCGCGGCTGGCGAGCACCGCCGTCAGCCCGTCGAGGGCCGCCCGCAGCTCGGCCTCGCCCGAGCGGGGCGAGGCCAGCAGCAGGCCGTCGGTCCGGGCGGCGAGCGCGCCGATCAGCTCGGGCTCGACGTCGGCGTCCTCGTCGGTGTCGGCGACGAAGACCTCGTAGCCCTCGGCGCGGGCCCGCGCCTGGACGCTCTTGGTCACGGACGCGAAGTACGGGTTCTCCAGGTCGGGGACCAGCAGCCCGACGGCGTGCGTGCGGCCCATCCGCAGGCCGCTGGCCGCGAGGTTGGGGCGGTAGCCGAGCTCGGCGGCGACCCGGGTGACCCGGTCGCGGGTCGTGGCCGCCACCCGTTCGGGGGCGGTCAGCGCGCGCGAGACGGTGGAGATCGAGACCCCGGCGGCGCGCGCGACGTCGTGCACCGTGACCATGCCACCTCCTGGCGATTCGCGACACTGCGAACGTTTGCACACTATCGTAGGGTTTGGCTGCAAACGTTCGCAATGCTCTGCTTCTCACGTTCGTATCGAGGCTTGGCAATGCCTACGATGTGGAAGCGCTTACCCGAACCGGCAACGATGCCCGCAGGAGGACTCTGTGACCGACACCTGGACGCTGCACCCCGACCGCGCCCTGCCCGCCGACCCCGTGACCCGGCCGATCGCGCGCGAGATCTACGCGGCGGTCCAGGACCTCCCGATCGTCTCGATGCACGGCCACGTGGACGTCACCGCCTTCGCGGACGACGAGCCCTTCCCCGACCCCGCCCAGCTCCTCGTGGTCCCCGACCACTACCTGACGCGGATGCTCGTGTCGCAGGGCGCCAAGCTCCCCGAGCTGGGCGTCGGCCCCGCGGTCGCGCCCGGGTTCGAGTCGGACCCGCGCGAGATCTTCCGCCGGTTCTGCGCGGGCTGGAAGCACTTCCGCGGCACGCCCACGCGGTACTGGATGGAGCACGAGCTGGTCGAGATCTTCGGCGTGACGGTGCGGCCGTCCGCGGAGACGGCCGACCAGGTCTACGACCAGATCGCCGAGCGGCTCGCCGACCCGGGCTTCCGGCCGCGCGCGCTCCTGGACCGGTTCGGCATCGAGGCCATCGCCACGACCGACCCGGCCTGGAGCACGCTCGACGAGCACGCCCGGCTCGCCGCCGAGCTGCCCGGCCGGGTGCTGCCGACCTTCCGGCCCGACCCGCTGCTGCACCCCGCCCGCGCCACCTGGCGGGACGACCTGGAGAAGCTGGCCAAGGCGTCGGGCATCGCCACCGACTCGTACGCCGGGTACCTGGCCGCGCTCCGCGAGCGCCGCGCCGCGTTCGTCGCCGCGGGCGGGCTGGCCACCGACCACGGGCACTTCAGCGCCGACACCACCCCGCTGCCCGACGAGGTGGCGCGCGCCCTGTTCGACAAGGCCCTCGCGGCAGGTCCGGCCGGGGACGGCGCGACGCTCTCCGCGGCCGAGGAGGCGGCGTTCTCCGCCCACATGCTGTTCCAGATGGCGGGGATGGCCACCGAGGACGGCCTGGTCATGCAGTTCCACCCGGGCGTGCTGCGTGACCACGACCCCGCCGTCGCGGCGGCGTTCGGCCCCGACAAGGGGTACGACATCCCCGTGACCGCCGAGTTCACGCAGGGTCTGCGGCCGGTGCTGGAGGCGTTCGGCAACTCGGAGACCTTCCGGATGATCGCGTTCACCATCGACGAGGACGTGTACTCGCGCGAGCTCGCCCCGCTGGCCGGCGTCTACCCGGCCCTGCGCCTGGGCGCGCCCTGGTGGTTCCTGGACGCGCCCGACGCGATGCGCCGGTTCCGCGAGGCCGCCACGGAGACCGCCGGGTTCTCGAACATGTCGGGCTTCGTGGACGACACCCGCGCGTTCTGCTCGATCCCCGCGCGGCACGACCTGGCGCGCCGCGTCGACGCCGGCTACCTGGCCCGGCTGGTGGCTGAGCACCGGCTCGACCTGGACGAGGCCGTCGAGACGGCGGCCGACCTGGCCTATCACCTGCCCAAGGCGGCGTACGCGGCGCGCTGACCCGGGCGCACCACAGGACTCTCCTTCGAAGCCTAGGTTTCTCCGTTTTGAGGCGGCTCAAAGCGGAGAAACCTAGGCTTCGAAGGAGAGGGCCGGCCGCGACTTTTTCGCGGGCCGGACAGACCGGGCCCCCTGGGTGGACCCGGGAGCCGCCGCTGAGGCACAGTGCCTACACCCCTATATCCGCATATCAACCGCAAGACGGATGGGACGTTCCATGACTGGCGATTCTTCGCGCCCCTCCACCGCCCACGCCCCCCATCCGGCCTGGCTGCCCGACGACGCGTTCGCCGCGATCGGCAGCCGCCGCGTGGTGGTGGCGGGCGACGGCGCCCTGGCCGGCACCGTGGCCGAGGAGGTCGCCGCGGCGACCGCCCGGTTCGGCGGTTCCTTCTCCCGCCTCGAGGTGGGCGACGGCGTCTCGGACGCCGACCTGGTGCTGACCCTGTCGTCCCCGGGCCCGGAGGACGGGACGACGACGGGGGCCACCGGCGACGAGAGCTTCCGGCTCACGCGCGAGGCGGGCGCCGTCGTGGTCCAGGCCGCGCGCGACGCCGGGCTGCTGCACGGCTTCTTCCACGTGGTGCGTCTGGGCGAGGCCGCGTTCGACGGGCCGGACGCCGACGAGACCCACGCCCCCGCGACCGACCTGCGGATGCTCGACCACTGGGACAACGTGGACGTGCACCCCACGATGGGCCAGGTCGAGCGGGGCTACTCCGGCGGCTCGATCTTCTACGACGACGGCGTCGTGCACGCCGACCTGTCCCGCGTCGAGCGGTACGCGCGCCTGCTGGCCGCCGTCGGGATCAACCGGGTGGCCATCAACAACGTCAACGTGCACGCGCGCGAGGCCCGGCTGCTGACCGACGACCTCGGCGACGTCGTCCGCGTGGCCGCCGTGTTCCGGCGCTGGGGCATCCGCGTGCACCTGTCGGTGTCGTTCGCGTCGCCCATGACGCTGGGCGGCCTGGACACGTCCGACCCGCTCGACCAGGGCGTCGCGCACTGGTGGGTGCGGGCCGCGGCGCGTGTCTGGGACGCGATCCCGGACTTCGGCGGCTTCGTGGTCAAGGCGGACTCCGAGGGCCAGCCCGGGCCGTTCGCCTACGGGCGCACCCACGCCGACGGCGCGAACATGCTGGCCGCGGCCGTCGAGCCGCACGACGGGCTGATCCACTGGCGCGCGTTCGTGTACGACCACAAGCAGGACTGGCGCGACCGGTCCACCGACCGCGCCCGCGCCGCCTACGACCACTTCCGGCCGCTGGACGGGACGTTCTCGGACAACGTGGTGCTGCAGGTCAAGTACGGGCCGATGGACTTCCAGGTGCGCGAGCCGCTCAGCCCGGTGCTGGCCGCGATGCCGCACACGCGCGTGGCCCTGGAGCTGCAGGTGACCCAGGAGTACACCGGCCAGCAGCGGCACGCCGTCTACCTCGGGCCGCAGTGGAGCCAGATCCTCGGCTTCCGCTTCTGGGACTCAGCCGGACGCTCGAACGGCTCGCCCAGCGTGGCCGACCTCGCCACCGGCCGCGGCAAGGCGGTCGAGGACCCGGGCACCGGCGCGTGGCGCAAGCCCGCCGGCGGGTTCGCCGCGGTCTCCAACGTGGGCGACGACGAGTTCTGGACCGGCCACCCGTTCGCCCAGGCCAACCTCTACGCCTACGGGCGGCTGTGCTGGGACCCGACGCTGGACCCGGGCGCCGTGCTCGACGAGTGGGTGGGCCTCACGTTCCCGGGTGCCCCGGACGCCGTCGGGCAGGCCCTGCACGCCGTGCTGGACCGGTCGTGGGAGACGTACGAGCAGTACACCGCGCCGCTCGGCGTGGGCTTCATGGTGCGCCCCGGACACCACTACGGGCCCGACGTCGACGGCTACGAGTACACGCCGTGGGGCACCTACCACTTCGCGGACCGCGACGGCATCGGCGTGGACCGCACGGTCGGCACCGGGACCGGCTACGCGGGCCAGTACCCGGCGCCGTGGTCGGCGACGTACGAGTCGCCGTCGTCGTGCCCCGACGAGCTGCTGCTGTTCTTCCACCACGTGCCGTACACGCACGTGCTGCACAGCGGCAAGACCGTGGTGCAGCACATCTACGACACCCACTTCGACGGCGTGGACCGCGTGGAGCAGATGGCCGGCGCCTGGTCGGAGGTCTCCACGCTCGTGGACCAGCAGGTCGCCGCCCGCGTCGCCGAGCGGCTGGCCGAGCAGCTCCGCAGCGCCACCGAGTGGCGCGACCAGGTCAACACCTACTTCCTGCGGAAGTCCGGGATCGCCGACGAGCGCGGGCGCACGATCTACTGAGGCACGTACGAGGTCTGGCTGTAGGTGCCCTTGCCGAAGGCCAGCACCTTGGCCGGCTGGACCGCGAACACGAGGGCGGTCCCGCCGACGTCGTTGGTGAAGGCGCCGTCACCGACCTCGTACTGCCACTGCCCGGTCCACTTGGCGCGCCACGCCTCGGCGAGCAGCTCCAGGGTCCGCCGGTCGGTGACGCGCCGGGCCGGGCCCTCGACCATGACGTCCAGGCCCTTGTTCCAGGTGCTGTCGCCCGTGGTCAGCACGACGTTCGGGTTGGCCGCGAGGTTGACGGCCTTCTGCTCCTCGGGGCCAGTGGTGAAGTGCAGCGCCCCCTCGTGCCAGACGGCGACGAGCGGCGTGACGTGCGGACGGCCGTCGGCGCGCACCGTCGTCAGCCACGTGAGCTGGGCGTTCTCGAGTACCTCCCGCGTCTCGTCCCACGCGGTCGGCTGCACGTTCGGGTCGCTGAACCGGGCGTCGAGCTCGGTCACTGGGTTGTCCATGAGTCTTCTCCTTCTGACGACGTCGGAAAGTGCTCTGCGACGAGCCGGTCGATCTCGCCGGCGGTGCTCCAGCCCGGGCTGAACCGGTTGCGCATCACGGCGACCGCGACGCTGGTGTCGATGTCGGCCCAGACCCCGGATCCGTTCGCGCCGAACATACCGAAGGCCGACCCGGGCCGGGAAGGCACGGGGCCGGGACGGGACGGGGCGAACCCGAACGCCCACGTCGACGGCACGTCCAGCACGGCGTCGCGGCCTTCGAACACGGGGCGCGCCATGCTCGTCAGCCTGGCCGGCGACACCAGGGCGGCGTCGCCGGGCCCGAGCAGGCCCGCGAAGACCCGGGCGGCGCCACGGGCCGACATGGTGCCCCCGGACGGGATGTCGCTGGTCAGCACGTCACGCCGGTTGGCGAACGCGGCGTCCGGGCGGATCCCCGGTGGGACGGCCCGGTCGGCGGGCGAGCCGGGATCCGGGGCGGACGGCGGCCCGGGATCCGGCTCCTGCCGCGCGACGCGGTCCAGGAGCGCCGGCGGCACGCCGAAGTGCACGTCCTTCTCGACCCCGAGGGGGCCGGTGACGGCCTCGTGGAGCCACCAGGTCAGGGTCTGCCCAGTGGCCCGGCGCACCGTCTCGCCGAGCAGGAAGCCGAAGGTCTGCGCGTGGTACCCGAACCCGTTGCCCGGCGCCCACCAGGGCACCTCGGCCGCGAGCGCCCGGCACATCCGGTCCCAGTCGCACAGGTCCCCGACGGTCGTGTCGTAGGGCGGGGCGGGCACGCCCACCGAGTGCATCAGCACGTGCCGCAGGGTCGCGCCGCCCTTGCCGTGCGCGGCGAACTCCGGCCAGACGTCGGCGATCCGGAGGTCATATTCGAGCTCGCCACGCTCCACCAGCACGTGCGCGACGGCGGACGCCACGCCCTTGGCCGTCGACGCCGCGAAGAACAGGGTGTCCGGGGTGACGGCCGCTCCCCGGCCTGCATCGGCGAGGCCGCCCACGACGTCCACGACGAGGTCGCCCCGGTGGACGACCGCCACCTGGAGGCCGACCTCCCCGGCGTCGGCCACGAGGCGGTCGACCGCCTCCTGGACGCGGCCCTGCAGGTCGCGCGCGGTCTCGTCACCCATGCCAGTTCCGACCGCCCGGCCCAGGAAAAGTCATCGGCACCGGCCACCCGGACGTGCGATGGTCAGGCCGCAGGAACCTCTCACCAGGAAGGCCGCCATGACGAACCCGACGCCCCGCCCCGAGAACCAGCCGACCGAGGACGTCGCCGGCCCGCCGGACCGGCCCACCGAGGAGGACTGGCTGGCGGCGGCCGAGCTAGTCGGTACCCGCGACCGGGAGCTCCTGAAGCGGCTCGGCCAGTGACGCACCTCGTCCCCGCGCACGTCGCCCTGCGGATGTTCGACGTCGCCGAGCGGATCAAGCCGGTCGTCCGCGACCGCGGGCTGCTGGAGTCGGCCCTGAGCCGGGCGAGCATGAGCTCGTACGGCCAGGAGCTCTACCCGGGCATCCACCTCAAGATGGCGGCCACGCTCGACTCGGTGAACCGCAACCACCCGCTCGTCGACGGCAACAAGCGGCTCGCCTGGATCGTCGTCGCGGCGACCTACCGGGTCAACGGCCACCCGGAGCTGGCCGGGACGGTCGACGACCACGAGGCCCTCGTGATGAGGGTTGCCTCCGGCCACCCGGACCTGGACCTGATCGCGGGCGAGCTGGAGTCGATGTTCGGCGGGCCGAGCAGAAGTGGTCGGTAGAAGGTCAGGTGGTCGGCAGCTCGAGCGGCCGACC
>NZ_JBHVEG010000123.1:0-19016 GCF_042802395.1 Promicromonospora sp. NPDC057488 | reverse complement strand
CCTCGAGGGACCTGGGCGTCTGACACGCAGCGGGTGCAGGGCGGGTCAGGAGCCCGGCATGCCGCCGATCTTCTCGCCGGCCGGGTACTCGCCGTCACGGATCTTGGCCCAGAACTCGCCGGTCTGGTTCTCGTCCAGCAGCACCGCCGAGGCGCCCGACGGCGTCCGGTAGTTGATCGTCGCGATCGGCGGGGTGCCGGTCACGCCGTCGTCGCCGTTCGCGGACCGGAAGGCCAGCCCGAGCTGCGCGACGTCGATGATGCCCGTGTCGGTGTCGGTCACCAGGGCCGAGAGGCCGGCGTCGGCGAGCCCGACCTGGTTGGCCGGGTTGAGCAGCACGGCGGGGTCGGCGACCTTCTTGCCGATCGCCCCGATGACCTGCTGCTGCCGCTGCGCGCGGCCGATGTCGCCCGTCGGGTCGGAGTAGCGCATGCGGGAGAACGCCAGCGCCGTCTTGCCGTCCGCGACGTGGCAGCCCTTCTTCCACTTGAGCTTTGACTTCACGTCGTGCACGTCGTAGTCGAGGCACAGCCGCACGCCGCCCACGGCGTCCACGACGCCCGAGACGCCGCCGAAGCCGACCTCGACGTAGTGGTCGACGGTCAGGCCGCTGAGCTGCTCCACGGTCTGGACCAGCATCGGCGCGCCGCCGTACGAGTACGCGGCGTTGATCTTGTTGCCACCCGAGCCGTCAGGCATCTCCGCGAAGGTGTCACGGGGGATCGAGATGAGCGCCACCGGACCGGACCGCGGCTTGTGCAGCACCATGATCGTGTCGGTGCGCGCGCCGCTCGTGGAGTCGTCGATGCCGCCGCTGCCGCGCGCGTCGGAGCCCGCGAGCAGGTAGGTGGTGCCCGGCGTGTTCGTCGCGCCGGACAGCGCATCGACGTGCTGGATCTTGCCGTTGGCCCAGATCAGCAGCCCGATGGGCCACGCGAGGACCGCCAGCAGCACCAGCACCGCGATGACGCCGGCCACGCGGCCCTTGCGGATGCGGATGTTGCCGTTGCCGCGGCCGCCGCGCCCGCCCGAGGCGAGGGCGCCGGCGGGGTAGTTCCCGCCCCGGCCGTTGCCGCCGGCCGCGGGGCGCGGGGCGCTGCGCACCGGCGTCGGGCGCACGGGCTGGGCGCTCGCCCGGACCGGGCGGCCCGGCGGGATGGCCTGCGGCGGCTGGCCGCCGCCCTGGGGCGCCTGGCGCGGCGGGATCGAGCGCGGCACCTGCCCGACGGCCTCGCTGCGCGCGGGCATGCCCGACCTACGTGGTGGAACAGGCGGGGGATTCGTTCCCCTGCGATCGCCGGACACCGGTACCTCCCGTGAAGACTGTCGACGGATACGTGGTTCTGAGCGCGCTTCGTCGGAGCCTTCCGGCCGTCCGATGCGGTGGGCGCCACCGACGCCGGGAACCCCGACGCCGGGCGTCTCCGCATTCGCGGGTCCGCCCTGCTGCTGCCTGCTCGACGCCGCGCCGGGCAGGGTACGCGGGCGCTCGCCCGTGTCACCGACCGGGATCGCGTCGTCGGCGCCCGGACGCCCGCTCACGCCCTGCGGCGTGAAGCTGGGCGGGATCCGGACGCGCGTGACGTCGTCGTCGGCCGAGGAGGCCGAACGCTTCGACGTTCTGGGATCTGACATGGGCTCAGCCGCAGACCTTGGTGGTGTCGGCGCCGGTGAAGGCCTCTTCACCGGCCTGCTTGATCTCGGTCGAGGCCGGCGTGGGCTCGGTCGAGGCGTCGTCGCCGGCCTCGGCGTCGGTCCCCGTCCCGCTGCCCGCGTCGGTCCCGGTGCCCTCCTCGCCCGTGGTCCCGTCCTCGGTGGCGGACCCCGAGGGGTCTGCCGACGGCTCGTCCGGGTCGCCGGCGATGGGCTTGTCGTGCTTGACGTTGTCCCACAGCTGTACGGCCTCGTCCGTCCATACGACGTTAGCCGCGTTGTTCGGGTCGTACTCGTTGGGGACGGTCATGAACGTGATCGTGTCAGGCCGTACGTTCCGCATGGAGTAGGCCAACCCGGCGAGTCCGTCGATGCTGGCCAGCTCGTCGTTCATGGTGAGCGAGCCGGTGACCGCCTTGAGGAACTTGAGCGTCTTCGACGGGTTCGTCAGCACGTCCTGGCTCAGCACCTTGCGGGCGAGCGAGGCCATGACCTCCTGCTGCCTGCCGATCCGGCCGAGGTCGGACCCGTCGCCGAGCCCGGGGCCCTTGCGGGCCCGGGCGTAGTCGAGGGCCTTCTGTCCCTGGAGGGTGTGCGTGCCGGGGGAGAGCGAGAGGTGGTTCGCCTCCTCGGAGTAGATCTCCTGCTCGACGCAGACGTCGACGCCGCCCACGGCGTCGATCATCGAGGAGAAGCCGGCGAAGTCGACGACGATGAAGCCGTCCATGTACACGCCGGTGAGCTCCTCGATCGTCTTGACGGCGCACAGGGCGCCGTCGGCGACCTCGCCGCCGGCCTGCACGCCCTGCGAGAACGCGGCGTTGAACTTGGTGCCGTACCGCTCGGCCGTGGTCGCGCCGTCGGTCGTGGTGCAGCTCGGGACGTCCACCGTGGAGTCGCGGGGGATCGAGATCATCTCGATCCGCGACCGGTCGCCCGAGATGTGCATGACGACGGTGGTGTCCGAGCGGGCGCCGATCTCGCCGCCGCCCGCCAGGGAGTCGTTGTCACCGCTGCGCGAGTCGCTGCCCATCACCACGATGTTCAGCGGGGTGCCGGCGTTCGGGTCCTTGGGGAGCACCTGCTTGGGCCGGTTCGTACCGAGGGCGGCCATGTCGGCGGTCTCGATGTTCCCGGTCAGCTGGGTCACCGCTGTCGCCCCGCCTGCGATCCCGAGGGAGAGGGCCGCGACGACCACCAGTGCCACCACGCGGGACGCGCCGCCCAGGTGTCTCAGCTTCCGGGCATGGGACGGCCCCCGCGAGGGGTTCGTCGCACCTGTGGCGCTGAAGTCGGGAAATGTCACGGTCACCGATCCTAGAGACTGCATGTTGCACGGCGGCGCACCGCCCGGGGGCGGACCGTAGAGGGTTCGTGGAGGAGCGCTGTGGTTCAGCCGATCTGCTCGGCCGATCCGGTCAGTCGATCCGCTCCGTGGAGCGCAGCCGTTCGCGGCGCGCGTCGTCGGCCTCCAGGGCGGTAGCGGTCTCCGCCGAGGTGAGGACCACCGAGCCGCCGCCGGCCCAGATGCCGAGCAGGGCGCGCAGCACGTCGGCCACGGCGCCGCGCCCGTCCACGAGCACCCGTGCGCCGTCGCCGGGCTCCGGCACCAGCCCCTTGTGCCCGACGGCGCCCGCCGCGGTCACCAGGGCGTCCTGGTCCGGGTCCACCTCGGGCACCCAGCCGATCACGTCGCCGTAGGTCATCACGGCCGAGGCGGCGTCGATCGCGCCGGGCGGCAGCTCGCCGTCGTACCGGCGGGCGAGCGCGGGCAGGGAGACGACCACAAGGTCCGCCCCGCCGTCGGCCCAGCGTCCCGGGGTGTCGGTGACGACCACGTCGGGCGCGGCCACGGCGGCGTCGGGCAGGGCCACGGTCGCGCCGGTCCGCCAGGCGGCCAGCGTCCACACCGCGGCACGCCAGTGCACGGGCAGGTCGACGACGACGGTGGTGCCGGGGGCGGCGTCGAACTCCTCGACGAGCAGGTTGACGGTCTTGCTGGCCCAGTTGGCGAGCACGGCGCCGGAGAGCTCGACCCGTTCGCCGTCGTCGCCGTACCAGGTCAGGCGAGGCTGGCCGCCGTCGGCGGCGAGGCGGGCGAGGAGCGAGGCGACGTCGGGCACGGGGCCGCCGCTGCGAGGCGCGATCTGCATGCGGCCAGCCTAGGTCGGAAGTCGTGGAGGCAGGCACGTGAGACCACGCCCGGCGGGCCCGGGCAGGCAGGCCGACCGGAAGCGTTGCTCCCGGCGTCGGCGTACGTCTAATTACCCGCTTGGCGTTCTCGGCGGCAGGTCGTCGGTGGCTCGCCGGCTTTTGTCGCGCGGGCGCGCGGATGGCCTCTCCGGCGTGTCGACTCGCCGGTGGTTTCGTGACCAGGAAAAGCGGCCGGCGAGTGAGACGTGCGCCACGACCTGCGGAAGGACTCGTGAATTACCCGTGGAACCCGTGGGCGATAGCACATTTCCGCTTGACGACTCCAGGCGACACGCGTGTAATTCCATGTATGCAGTTTTCGTAGCGAATACGCAACGGGGCCTGAAACTGCAGGTCTTGCCGGTCAGGCTTGATGGGTCGGTGGATCGGCACGATCTCCCGGCCAGGCCTCGGGGCACGGACACGGCATGGAGGGGCACGTCATGTGGAACATGCTGGAATCGGACGTGGAGTTCCCGACCGACGCCGAGAGCGAGGTGGCGCCGGTCGCACCGGTCCTCCCGCTCTTCGGCGAGCTGTATGTGCTGAACGAGCCGGACGACTCCCTGCTCGGCTGGCAGGAGCGCGCCCTGTGCGCGCAGACCGACCCGGAGGCCTTCTTCCCGGAGAAGGGCGGGTCCACCCGCGAGGCCAAGAAGGTCTGCTCGGGGTGCGAGGTGCGGGCGGAGTGCCTGGACTACGCGCTGGAGAACGACGAGCGGTTCGGTATCTGGGGCGGTCTCTCGGAGCGTGAGCGCCGCAAGCTCAAGCGCCGCGCCGTGTAGGTAGGCCGTTCGGAGGGGGGCGCGCAACCAGCGCACCGTTCGGTGCCCGACCGGCGCGTCTGCGGCGTGTCGGCCCCGACGCGCCGCATGATGTGGAGCGAGATGAGCGCTCCACGTACCGACAGCCTGTCGGCTCCCAGCCCGGACCGGGGGTCCCACACGAACCCGGCGGGACCGGTGTGGGCCAAGGTCCCGGCCCAGCCCACCGTGCAACCGCCCGTGGCGGTCACGGTGACCGCCGTCGTGGTCACCCGCGGCAGCAGCCCCTACCTCGCCGCCACGCTCGCCGCGCTGCGCGCCCAGTCGCGTACCCCGGACGACGTGGTCGTGGTCGACGTCGACACCGCCCCTGCGACGTCGGGCCACCAGGACCTGCAGCTCGGCGGTGCCCGGTACGTAGCGGGCGCGGGTGCCCGGACCTTCGGCGACGCGATCCATGCCGCGCTCGCCGTGACTGGCGCCCCCGAGCACGGCTGGCTGTGGCTGCTGCACGACGACTCCGCGCCCGCGCCGGGCGCGCTCGCCGCGCTGAGCCGCGCGGTGGAGCACTCGAACGCGGTGGCCGTCGCGGGCGCCAAGCAGCGCCGCTGGGAGGTCGGGCCGGACGGGCTGCCGCTCGACCCGGACCTGTCCGACCGGGGCGTGCTCCTGGAGGTGGGCCACACGGTCTCGCCGCTCGGCCGCCGCATGACGGGCATCGACGACACCGAGATCGACCAGGGCCAGCACGACTCGCGCGAGGACGTCCTCGCCGTCGGGCTCGCCGGGGCGCTGGTGCGTGCGTCGGTGTGGCGCGAGGTGGGCGGCACCGACCCGGCCTTCGGCCAGTTCGGCGACTCGACGGACTTCTGCCGCCGCGTGCGGCTCGCCGGACACCGCGTCGTCGTCGTGCCCGACGCCGTGGTGCGGCACGCGCAGGTCGCCCTGCACGCCCCCGGCTCGGCCGGCGCCCGCCGCCGCAGCCAGCTCTACCTGCGCCTCACGTCCGTCGCGCCGTGGGTGCTGCCGTTCGCGATGCTCGCCATGGTGGTGTGGGCGCCGTTCGCCGCGAGCTACCGGCTCGCGATGAAGCACCCCGACCGCGCTCGCGACGAGCTGCTCGCGCCCCTGTGGGCGGTGTTCCGCCTCGGTCCGCTGCTGCGCGCCCGGCGCCGCGCCAAGCGCACGTCGACCGTGCCGCGCGGCGTGCTGCGGCCGCTGCTGGGCACCTGGCGCGAGGTGGCCGCGGAGCGGCGCGACAAGCGGCTCGCCCGCGGGGAGGCCCACCGGGTCGACGAGGCGCCGTCCGAGCTGGAGCAGGCCGAGCTGCAGGTCCTGGCCGTCCGGCGGCGCTCGGCGCTCGCCGTGGTCGTGGTGGCCGCCGTCGGGCTGGCGGCCGCGCTGTTCGGCCCGGGGCTGGGTGCGCTCGCCTCGGGCGGCCGGCTGGTCGGCGGCGCCCTGCTCCCGGCCGGCGGCACGACGGCGACCACGTGGTCGGCCGCGACGTCCGGCTGGGTGCGCGACGGGCTCGGCACGGCCGCACCGGCCGACCCCCTCCTGTTCGTGCTCTCCGGGCTGTCCGTGCTGGCGGGCGGCACCCTGCAGCACGCCGTGAACGCGCTGCTCCTGCTCGCGCTGCCGCTCGCCGCCGTGGGTGCCTGGGCCGCCGCGGGCACCGTGACGCGCTCCGTGTGGCTGCGGGTGCTCGCCGCGCTCGCGTGGACGGTCGCCCCCGCGTTCCTCGGCTCGCTGGACGGCGGCCTGCTCGGCGCGGTGCTGGTGCACGCCCTGCTGCCGTGGACCGCCGTCGCGCTCGTGCGTGCGGTCGGCGCCCAGGCCGTCGACGAGGTCGCGCACGCCGACGACCTCGCGGAGCGGCCGGCCGGCTCGCACGGCTCGCACTCCGCACCCGGCCCGCGTCCGAGCGCCCGGACGGGCACCGGCTCGCTGGGCGCGGCCGGTGCCGGCGGCCTGCTGCTGGCCTGCGTGGTCGCGGGCGCGCCGGTGCTGCTCCCCGCCGCGGTGCTGGTGCTCGCGGGCGCGCTGCTCGTCGCCCCGCGCCGCCGGGTGCACCTCGTGCTGGCCCTGGCGCCCGCTCTCGTGGTCGGCGCGCCGCTGTGGTGGACGGTGCTGCGGGACCGCGACCTGGGCCTCCTGACCGCCGAGCCCCTCGCGGGCTCGGGCGTGCCGGCCCCGGCCGCGGCCTCGGGCCTGGAGCTGCTGCTCGGCCTGCCGGCCGCGCCCGCCGCCTGGCTCGACGTGCCCGGCGACGGGCCCCTGTCGACCGCCGCCCGCGCCGTGGTCGCGGCCGCCCCGTGGGCGCTCGGGGCGCTGGTGGTCGCGCTGGCGCTGGTCGGGCTCGTGGGTGCGCTGCTCGGCATCGGCCGCAAGGACCTCACGGGCTCCGGCCGGCACGTCGCGACGACGTCGCTGGTGGGCTGGCTGGTCGCGGCCGTGGGCCTCGCCGCCGCGGTGCTCGCCCAGGACGACGGCCGGTGGGCCGGCCCCGGCCTGTCCCTGCTGCTGCTCGGCCTCGGCGCCGCGGCCGTCGCGGGCGCCGGTGTGCTCACCGGGCACGGGGCGACTCTCAGCGGCTTCTTCGGCTCGACGCGCAGGGTGGTCGCCGTCGCGCTCGTGGTCGCGGCCGTGCTGCTTCCCGCCGCGCAGGCCGCCGTGTGGCTGACCGGCTCCGGAACCGTCGCGAGCGGCGCCCGGGCCGGGCTGCTGCACGTGACGACCGACCCGGTGGTGCCCGCCGTCGGGCAGCAGATGCAGGCGCCGCCCCGCCAGGCCCGCGTGCTCCAGGCGGACGTGGCCGAGGACGGCACCGTCCGGTACGCGCTGCTGCGGGCGGACGGCTCGCAGCTCGCCGACGCCTCCGTCGCGGCGCGGGCCGCCACGTCGGCGCGCGACGAGGACGCGGACCCCGCCACCGACCCGGCCGCCGCGCTCGACGTGGTGGTCGCCGCGCTGACCTCCGGCACCACCGAGGGGGTGCCGCAGCAGCTCGCGGACCTGGGCATCGGGGCCGTGCAGGTCCGGTCCGGCGGCGCGGTCACGCCCGCCGTCGGCGAGCTCGTGGCCACGCTCGACATGGTGCCCGGCATGAGCCGGGTGACCGAGGGGCAGGCCGTCTCCGTGTGGCGGGTCGCGCCCGCCGAGGACCCGGCTCCCGGCTGGGCCCGCATCGAGGAGGACGGCGCCACGCGCCAGGTGCTGCCGTCGGGCGGCACGGTCGTGCGGGCGGACGTCGAGGCCGGTGCCGTGGACCGCACCGTCGTGCTGGCGGAGACCGCGGGCCGCGGCTGGCACGCGAGCCTGGACGGCAAGCGGCTCGAGCGGGTGAAGGCGGCCGAGTCGGCCGGGCTGCAGGCCTTCGAGCTCGGGCCGGACGCCGGGCAGCTCGTGGTCCGCTACGAGGCACCGCACCGCACAGCCTGGCTCGTGCTCACGACGTTCACACTGATTGTCTTCGCCCTGCTGGCGCTGCCGGTGGGCCGCAGGAGGGGTCGATGAAGCGCAAGAACCTCATGGTCCCGTCCTCGGTGCGCCGCGCGGCGGCCGCCGTGGGCGGCCTGCTGTGCGCGACGGCGGTCGCCGCCCTCGCCACGACGGGCACGGTCGCACCCGGCGCCGCCCGGGACAGCGGCCCGTCCGTCGACGACGCTCGCACGGTGCCCGTGGCGGCCGCCGAGACGGGGCTGGTCTGCCCCGCGCCGGCGCGCCTGGAGCAGCCGGACGCCGGCGACGACGCGTTCAGCGCGACGCCGGTCGAGACGACCACGTCGCTGACGGCGGCCGTCCTCGACCCGGCAGCGGGCGAGCTGCCCGTCGTCACCACGCTCGGCGGCGAGCCGGAGGGGGACCTCACGGGCACGCTGGAGCAGGGGAGCGCCGCCGCGGTCCGCACGGGCACGCCGCCCGATGCGCGCGTGCTGCGGCTGACGCCGTCGGCCGCGACGTACGCGGCCGCGACCGTGGCGTCCGTGACCACCGAGGGCGACCTGCGCGGCCTGGTCGCCGGGCCGTGCGCGGAGCCGGCGGTCGAGCACTGGCTCGTGGGCGGCAGCACCTCGGTGGGCTCCAGCGGCCGCCTCGTGCTGCAGAACCCGGGCCGCACGCCGGCCACGGTGACCCTCGAGGCCTGGGGGGCCTCCGGGCCCGTGGTGCTCGGGAGCCAGTCGCTCGTGGTGGTGCCGCCGGGCGAGCAGGTGGTCACCATGCTGGAGGCCGTCGCGCCCGACCAGAACCGCCTCACGCTGCACGTCACCGCCGAGGGCGGCCGGGTCGGCGCGTACGTGCAGCACCACCGGATCGACGGCCTGGTGCCCGCGGGCGCCGACCTCGTCGTGAGCGGGGGAGCGCCCGCGCGGACCACCGCGGTGTCGGGCGTGGTCAGCGCGGGCGAGGCGGTGGACGACCCGCACGCCCCGCGGCTCGACGTCCTGGCGCCGGGGGAGCAGGGCGGCACCGCCCGGCTCGCGGTGCTCGGCCCCGACGGGCCGGTCCGGCTGCGCGGCGGCGAGGAGCTGCCGCTCGAACCGGGCCAGGTGACCACGCTGCCGCTGGGCGGGCTGCCCGAGGGCACCTACACCGTGGTGGTGGACGCCGACGTGCCGGTCGTGGCCGGCGCGGCCCTGGATCGCAAGGGCAAGGCCGCGCGGGACGCGGTGATCGACGACGACCCCTACGACCGGGCATGGCTGACCGGCCAGGCGGTAACCGCCACGGGCGGGGTGGCCGACGGCGCGGTCGCCCTCCCGGGGGACGTCTCGTACGACGTGACGCTGAGCGGCGTGCCCGGCGAGCGCGACCCCGACCGGATCGACGACGCGACGGGCAGCACCGAGGTGACGCTGCGCGGCGTCGGGCCGGACGGCGCCGAGGCCTGGACGCACGAGGTCGACGTGCCCGCCGGGCAGACCGTCGAGGTGGGCTCGGCGGAGCTGGCGGACCTGGGCGACGCCGTGGCCGTGGTGGCCGAGCAGTCCGCCGACGAGCCCGAGGTGGTGTGGTCGGTGCGGATGGCCGACTCCGACGACACGTCGCTGTTCTCCGTGCTCGCGCCGACGCCGCCGCTCGCGGCGGACGGCGACGTGCGCGTGCGCCGGGTCGACGCGGCGGGCTAGGACCGCTCGCCGAAGTTCGGGTCGATCTCCTCCGGCGTGCGTGCCAGCAGGTGCGCCACCTGCTCCACGACGACGTCGCGCACCAGGTCGGCGAGGTCCTCCAGGTCGACGGCCCGCACCTCGACGGGGCGGCGGTAGACCACCACGCGTCCGGGGCGCCCGGCCTCGGCGGGGAAGAACCGGCCGAGCAGCACCCCGCCGTCCTCCCACGGCGCGGGGTCGGACGGCGGCACGTCCTCCACCGCGAACTCCGTGCCGCGCAGGTGCGTGGCCCAGGTGCGGTCGAGGTCCTCGACCACGTCGAGCACGAGGTCGTCGAACCGCTGCGCGCGCGTGCGGTGCGCGGGCGTGCCCGGCGGGAACATGGGGCCGCGCAGCCCGCGGCCGCGGCGGTCGCGGCGCCGGGGCCTGGCGTCCTGGCCCGCTTCGCCGGGACGGGCGGCCGCCAGCCGGAGCAGGTCGGCCTGCGACGCCTTGGGGATGCCGGACGGGTTACCGGGTGAGCCGGCCGACCCGGTCCCGGACTGGCCGGTGCCGGACTGGCCGCTGCCGGAGGAGCCGCTGGCGGGTCCGGAGCCCCGGCCCGACCGCCGGTTCCGGCCACGAGGAGAAAACGGAGGCACCTACTGACGATACGTCGGATCGGGGGGCTTATCGGTCACCCGCCGCCCGCGCCGCGCGAGTTCGGCAACCTCGTCCCCCTATCCTGTGACCGTGCGCGACGATCCTGCCGAGGCGGCGTACCGCAGAGCCCTGGCCCTGGTCACCGCGCTCGTCACCCTCGTGGGCGGGCTCTGGGCGGTGCTCACCCCGGCGTTCCGCGCCCCCGACGAACCGCAGCACGTGAACAGCGTGCTCCGGCTCGCGTACGGCGGCGGCTGGCCGGCCGCCGGCGAGGCGCTCGTGGGCCCCGCCGTCGACGAGGCGCGGGAGCAGGCCGCGCTCGCGACCGACGTCCCCGGGCGGCACCTCGACCGCGAGGGCATCCCCCCGTTCGTCGACGTGACGCCCATTACCGACGCCGAGCGTGGCACGGTGACCGGCGCGAACGCCCTGGCCGAACCGCTGCCGCCCGGGACCGGCACGCGGCACCTCGACCCCGAGGCCGTGGACCAGATGACGCAGCACCCGCCCCTGTACTACGCGGTCGCGGCGGGCTACCTGCACGTCACGGGCCTGGCCGAGGCAAGGTGGGACCACCAGCTGCTCGGGCTGCGGCTGTTCGACGTGGCGCTGCTCGTGCCCCTGCCGCTGCTGGCGGCCGCGGTCGTGCGGCGGCTGGCCCGGTCGCGGCCGGCGGCCCTGGTGGCGGCGTCGTTCACGCTGTTCGTGCCGCAGGCCGGGCACATCCTGGGCAGCGCCACCAACGACGCGCTCGTCATGCTCAGCGGCGCGGTGACCGCCTACCTCTGCGTGCGCGTCGTCACGGGCGACCTGCGGCCGCGGACGGCGGCGGCGCTCGGCGCGGCGGTGGGCGTCGGGCTGCTCACCAAGGTCATGGCGGCCTTCGCGCTGCCCGTGGTCCTGGCGGCCTACCTGCTGGCGGCCGGCCCGCGGGGCCGGCGCGTGGGCGGCGCGGCGCTCGCGGGCGGTGTGGCGTTCGCCGTCGGCGGCTGGTGGTGGCTGCGCAACCTGCTGGTGCTGGGCACCGTGCAGCCGGTGGGCATCCCGGACCGGTTCCTGGACGACGAGCCGCGCGGCCTCTGGTACTTCCTGCGGGTCGTCGTGACCGGCCTGACCCGGTCGTTCTTCGGCAACTTCGGCTGGCTGGAGATCCGCCTGCCCGACGCCGTCTTCTGGTCCGCCGCCGTGGTCGTGGCCCTCCTGTGCGCGGTGGCGGTGGCGCGCGGGCCCGCGCGGCGCGCCACCGCCGTGCTCCTGCTGCAGCCCGCGGCCCTGTGGTGCGGCGTGCTGGTCAACGCCTGGCCCGACTACGCGGCCCACGGCTGGATCTCCGCGATCCAGGGCCGGTACCTGTTCGCCGGGCTCCTGGCGCTGAGCGCCGGGACCGCGCTGGGCCTGGTCACCCTGCTCGGCCCGCGCCTGCGCCGGGCGACGCCGTGGCTGGTCGGCGCCGCCGGCCTGGCCGCCGCGAGCGGCCTCGCCTACGGGTTCGAGGGCTTCTACCGGGGCCCGGGCGAGTCCGTGGCCGACGCCGCGGCCCGCTGGGCCGGCTGGAGCCCGCTGACCGGCCCTCAGCTCGTGGCGGTCGGCGTCGTGGTCGTGGCCGTCGGCGTCGCCGCGGTGCTGGCGACCGCGCGGTTCGCGGCCGCGGAACCGGCCGCCACCGCGCGGAGCGCGAGCACCGCCGACGTCGCCACGGCGGCCGCGGCGAGCGCGCCCACGACGGCGGCCGGCAGCGGCAGCTCGGAGTAGTACCCGGGCGGCGCGGGGCTGGCCAGCTCGACGGACAGCCAGACCGCGAGGTCGAGCAGGGTCAGCGCGGTCCAGGCCGGCACGAGCAGCCTGGGCCGTACCGAGAGCCCCGCGGCGATCGCGAGGCACAGCGGCACGGACACCACGAGCAGGTACCGCGGGTAGACGCCGCCGCTGCTGGCGGCGTACCCGACCTGCACCGACACCGAGACCAGGACGGCGACGAACGGCAGGGCCCGCAGCAGCAGCCGGTCGGTCCGGCGGGCCGGGGCGTCGCCGGGTCCGGCCGACGGCGGCTGGGCCCCGGCCCCCTTGGGCCCTGCTCCCCGGGCACCCGCCCGCCGGCGCCGGATCGCGACGACCAGGGCGATCACGAGCGGCGTCCACACGAGCAGCACGGCCGTGAGGGCGAGCGTGGTGGCCGTCAGGGCGGTGTTCGGCGGCAGGCGGCCGGCCCACCAGAACAGGTCGGGCAGGCGGGTCCAGGTCACCGGGTCGGCGAGCACCGCCCACACGGGCCGCTCCTGCCGGTTCTGGTTGGCCAGCGCCCAGTCGAAGTGCGACCCGGTGAGGTTGCCGGTCAGCTCCAGGTTGCGCAGGTAGAACCAGCCGCTGGTGACCAGCACCGCGCCGGGCCCGGCCACCGCCAGCGCGGTGACGTGCGCCCACCGCCCGCGGCCCTGCCCGGCCCGGACCGCCCCGGCGAGCAGGGCCATGCCCGCGACCACGGCGGCGATGAGCGCGGCGGACAGCCGGGTCAGGGCGCAGGCCGCCGCGACCAGAGACAGGAGGGTGACGAGGCGCGCGTCGAGGCCGCGCCGCACCACGGTGCCGGCCAGCCCGAACAGCACGGTGACGCCCGTGGCGGCCAGCAGGTCGTTGTACGCGCCGCCGCCCACGTGCGCCGCGGCGGGCATGGCGCCCGCCAGGAACGCGACGAGCTGCGGCAGGGTGCTGCCCGGCCGGGTCAGGCGGCGCGCGCTCCACCACGCCGCGAGCACTAAGACCCCGCTGAGCAGCACATTCACCCCGCGCGCGGCGTAGACGGCGCCGACCGGGTGGCCGGCGTCCGCCAGGGGACCCACGAGCGGGGCGACCAGCAGGTAGTACAGCGGCGGGTGCTGCGCGGTCCACTGCACGGGGGCGAGCCAGGCGCCGTCGGGCCGCAGCTCCAGCCCGTCCTCGAAGACCGGCAGGTCGCCGTGCCACACCTGGTAGGCGTAGTCGACGTGCGGGGGCTCGTCGCCGGTCGCGTACGGGGCGTCGGCGAGCGCGACCGTCAGGGACAGCAGCATGCCGCAGAGCACCGCGACCAGGACCGCCCTGCGCTCGGCGAGCGCGGCGGTGCCGGGGCGGCCCCGGGCGACGAACCAGGCCCGCACGCGCGGGCGCAGCAGGCGGGTCATGCGGCCAGCACCGGGTCGGCGCCGGTCCCCGGCACGCCCGCGGCCCGGGCGGGCGGTCCCGTCTCCAGGGCGGTCCGGGTGAGCGAGACGGCCACCGCGGCGGCGAGCACCAGCCCGGCGGCCACGACCGTGACCAGCACGCCGGCAGGGAAGGCGTACCAGTGGCCGACGGCGGCCACGGCGCGGGCGAGCGCCTCCGGCCCGTCGTCCGCGGGCCACCAGTACAGCTTCCACACGTCGTGCTGGAAGGCCAGGTGCATGCCCCCGGCGAGCCCGAGCAGGGCGAGCGGCGTCGCCCGCCGCCAGGCGGGCCGCAGCACGGCGGCCCCGGCGAGCGCGACGACGAGCAGGCCGACCAGGCCCGTGTACAGGTAGCGCCCCTGCTGCGCGGCGCCGGTGTCGCCGAACGCCGCGAACTGCTCCCAGGACCCGCGGGCCACGATCCCGGCCAGGGCCGGCACGGGGAACAGGAGCACGAGCACGTGGGCCCGGGGGAGCGGGCGGCGCACCAGCGCCGCGGCGAGCCCGGCGAGGAGGACGACGAGCGCGACCCGCGCCATCCACCACGACGCGTCGTGCGCCCGGGCCGCCGCGTGGTCCTGGACGAAGAAGAGCGTGACCATGCGCTCGGCGAACCGCGCGAGCCAGGACAGGCCGCCGTCGGCCCAGCCGTACACCGGGGTGAGGTCGGGCGGGGTGGCGTGCGTGCCGTGCGGCTGGAGCATCCCGTGGACCACGACGTTGCGCACCCACCACGCCAGGCCGGGCAGGGTGGCCGCGGCGACCACGAGCAGCGACGTCACGGCGGGCCGCAGGCGCTCGCGGTGCCGCCACGCGACGACGCCGTAGGCCAGGAGGATCCACGCCGGGAACATGAGCGCGAAGCCCTTGGTGAGCAGCGCGAGCGTGGAGACCAGCCCGAGCAGCAGCGCCGTGCGGCGGCTCAGGTCGCCGGTCAGGACCCTGGTCACGAGCAGCGTGGCGCACGCGCCGAGGACCACCAGCAGGTTGTCGTTGTTCACCGCGGACTCCAGGTGCGTCAGCTCGGGGACGGCGAGCGGGGCGAGGGCCGCCGCGACCGGCAGGGGTTCCGGCAGCCGCAGCCGGCGCGCCGTGGCGAACAGGAGCAGCGGGAGCGGCAGCGCGAGGAGCGCGTTCCACCAGCGCAGCAGCAGCCAGACCTGGTCCAGCGGGGCGTCCGCCCAACCGGGCACCAGTGCGACGACGCCCGCGCCCAGCAGGTAGTACAGCGGCGGGTGCTGCACGAGCTGGTTGAACACCGGGTCGAGGTGCCCGTCGGGTCCCTCGGCCGTCAGCGTCGCGGTGCCGCCGGCCGCCCGGTACGACGGGCGCTCGCCGCGGGGCGGCACGTCGTCGCGGTCGGCCAGGTGCTGCGGGCCGTAAAGGCTGTCGGCGCCGACGAAGCCGCCCGCCGTCACGCCCTGGGTCACGTAGGTGGTGCCGGGTCCGGGCCACGGCCAGGCGTCGCCCTGCCGCACCTGGAGCACGAGGTCCACGTGCTGGCGCTCGTCGGGCGAGCGGACGTTGGGGAAGACGGAGGTCTGCGTGAGCATGACCGCCAGATGCAGCAGCACGATCAGCCACACGACGACGGGGACCGTGCGGGGTCGGGACACGCGTGCAGGTTAGCCACGGCAGGTTGACGTCCCGGGGCGCCGGGGTCACGGCCGGGTAACAGTCATTGCATGGCACGCAGTGTTCACGCCCTGGTCATGTGCCGCTCCTACGCTCGTGAAGCCAGTCACCGCTCCTTGGAACACTTGCTCATCGAAAGCACAGGCCATGAAGCTGTTCGTGCAGATCCCCTGCTTGAACGAGGAAGAGACGCTTCCTCTCGTGCTCGCCACGATCCCCCGCAGCATCCCGGGGATCGACGAGATCGAAGTCCTGGTCGTCGACGACGGGTCCACGGACGGCACCGTGGAGGTCGCGCGCCGCCTCGGTGTGCGCCACTTCGTGCACCACACCCGGAACATGGGGCTCGCCCGGTCGTTCCGTGACGGCGTGGACTACGCGCTGCGGCACGGCGCCGACATCGTGGTGAACACCGACGGCGACAACCAGTACCCGCAGGAACGGATCGGCGACCTGGTGCTGCCCGTGGTCCTGGGCAACGCCGACATCGTGATCGCCGACCGGCAGACCGCCACCATCGAGCACTTCTCCCCGCTGAAGAAGACCCTGCAGCAGGTGGGCAGCGCCGTGGTGAACTTCGCCGCCGGGACCGACCTGCCCGACGCCGCGAGCGGGTTCCGCGCCTACTCGCGCTCGGCGCTGCTGCGCCTGAACGTCGTCACGCAGTTCAGCTACTGCATGGAGACGATCATCCAGGCCGGGCACAAGCGGATGCGGATCCAGAGCCTGCCGGTCACGACCAACCCGAAGACGCGCGAGTCGCGGCTGTTCAGCAGCATGTGGCAGCACATCGCCAAGTCGGGTCAGGCGATCAGCCGGTCCTACGTCATGTTCAAGCCGCACACGGTGTTCGTCACGCTCGGGCTCCTGTTCGCGTTCGGCGCGCTGGTGCCGTTCGGCCGCTACGCGGTGCTCCTGGCCACGGGGACCGCCGGGCAGCACCTGCAGTCCATCGTGCTCGGGGCGACGTCGCTGGTGGGGGCGCTGCTCAGCTTCGCCCTGCTCGTCCTGGCCGACCTCCAGCGCACCAACCGGGTGCTGCTCGAGGAGACGCTGGAGCGCCTCAAGGAGGTGCAGTACGGCACGACCACGGGCCCGGCTCCGGCGGCCGGGCCGGCCGGACGCGCGGCGTCGGCCGAACGGACGGCCAAGCCCTCCGCGGCCCCGGGCCGGCCCGCCGGGTCCGGCCTGGCGGACGTCCCGGCGGCCGTGTAGTGATCACCTTCGGCACGTACGACGCCGCACGGCACCCCCGCACGGCCGTGCTGGTCGCCGGGCTGCGCGCCCACGGCGTCAAGGTCACCGAGCTCAACCGCCCCCTCGGGTTCTCCACCGCCGAACGCGTGCGGATGCTGCAGCAGCCGTGGCGGCTGCCCGTCCTGGCGGCCCGCCTGCTGCACCGCTGGGCGGGCCTGACGGGCGACGCCGTGCGGCTGCGCCGCGCGGAGGGCCGGCCCCGGGCCGTGCTCGTCGGGTACCTCGGCCACTTCGACGTGCTGCTCGCCCGCCTGCTGCACCCCCGGGCCGTGGTCGTGCTCGACCACCTCGTCTTCGCCGGTGACACCGCCGCCGACCGCGGGGCCACCGGCCTGCGCGTCCGGCTGCTCACGGGGCTGGACCGGCTCGCGACCGCCTGCGCCGACGTCGTGGTCACCGACACCGAGGAGCACCGGCAGCTGCTCCCCGACCCCCGCAAGGGCGTCGTCGTGCTGGTCGGCGCGCCGGACGAGTGGCGACCCCCGCAGGTCGGGTCCCGGCCGTCGCAGGTCGAGCCTCGGTCGTCGCAGATCGAGCCTCGGCCCTCGCTGGTCGAGCCTGTCGAGACCCTCGCCCCGCTGTCGGTCGTCTTCTTCGGGCTGTACACCCCGCTCCAGGGCGCCCCCGTGATCGCCGAGGCCGTGCGCGACGCCGTCGCCGCGGGCGCACCCCTGCGCGTGACGCTGGTCGGCACCGGCCAGGACCTGGCCCGCACCCGCGAGACCCTCGCCGGCACCCCCGGCGTGACCTGGCACGACTGGGTCGAGCCCGGCGAGCTGCCCGCCCTGGTCGCCGGCCACGACGTCTGCCTCGGCATCTTCAGCGACACCCCCAAGGGCCTGCGCGTGGTGCCGAACAAGGTGTACCAGGGGCTCGCCGCCGGCTGCGTCGTCGTCACCTCCGACACCCCGCCCCAGCGCCGCGCGCTCGGGGAGAGCCTCGAGCTCGTCCCGCCGGCCGACGCCGCGGCGCTCGCGGCCCGGCTGACCGACCTCTGCGACCCCGCCGCGCTGGCCGCCGCGCGCGAGCGCGCCGCCCGCGGCGGCGACCGGATCCGCCCGCAGGTGGTCACCGAGCCGCTGGCGGCCGAGCTGCGCCGGCGGGACGTCCGGTGAGCGCGCCCCGCTCCCTGCCGTCCCGCGTGCTCGCGGCGCTCCGGTCGCCCTGGGTGCGCTGGGGCTTCCTCGTCGTCGCGCTGGCGCTGGCGCTCTGGTACGTGCTCGCCCACCGGGAGGCGCTGCTGCGGGCCGCGGCCGGGCTGTCCGTGGCCGAGGTGGCGCTGGTCGGCGTCCTCGGCGTCCTGTACGTGTGGTGCACGCTGCTGGCGTGGCGCGCGATCCTGGCCGACCTGGGCTCGCCGCTGCCGCTCCGCGGCGCCGTGGCGGTGTTCGGGATCAGCCAGCTCGGCAAGTACGTGCCGGGTGGCGTGTGGAACGTGGTGGCCGCCGCCGAGGTGGGCGCCGGGCACGGGGTGCCGCGCCGTCGGTCGGCGGCCTCCATGCTGGTGGCGGTCGCCGTCTCGGTGGCCTCGGGCGCGGCGGTGGGCGCGGTGGCGCTGCCGTTCGTCTCCGCCGGGGCGCTGGGCGCGTGGTCCTGGGTGGTGTGGGCCGCGCCCGTGGTGGTGCTGGTCCTCGCGCCGCCGGTGCTGAACCGCCTGATCGGGCTGGCCCTGCGGGCCACCCGGCGCGACGCGCTGGAGCACCCGATGACCTGGGGCGGCCTGGGCCGCGCCGCCGCGTGGTCGGTGGCGGGCTGGCTCGTGGCCGGCCTGCAGCTCTGGGTGCTCTGCGCGGGCCTGGGCCTGCCGCCGACCGCCCGGACGTTCGCCCTGGCGACCGGCGGCTGGGCGCTCGCCTGGACCGCCGGCTTCCTGTTCGTGCTCGCGCCGGCCGGCGCCGGCGTGCGCGAGGTGGTGCTCGCGGCGGTGCTCGCCGGGTCGCTCGCGGGCCCGTCCGCGGGGCTCGCGGTGCTGGTCAGCCGGGTGGTCCTGACGGTGGTCGACCTCGCGTTCGCGGGTGCCGGCCTGCTGCTCACCCGGTCCGCCGGGCGAATACATGCCGGATCCCCGCCGTTACGCCCATGAATGCCCGGCGTGTTCGGCACGTCCTACCCGGTCAGCGGCGTAGTCTCGGCGCGTGAGATCGGTGAGACAGTGTTCGCGCTCGGCCTGCACCAATGCGGCCGTGGCGACGCTCACGTACGTGTACGCGGACTCGACCGCGGTCCTGGGTCCGCTTGCGCACCTGGCCGAGCCCCACAGCTACGACCTGTGTGCGGAGCACGCCGAACGGCTGACCGCGCCGCGCGGGTGGGAGGTGGTCCGCCTCATGCCCGAGTTCGAGGACGCGGGGCCGAGCCCCGACGACCTCTCCGCGCTGGCCGACGCCGTCCGCGAGGCCGGCCGCCGGCGTCGTCCGGCAGAACCGCCGACGGTCACGGAGACGGCCCGCCGCGGCCACCTGCGCGTGCTGCGCGCGGACGACGACAACTCGGCCTGACCGGGTGACCTGACCGCGCGGCTTGGTCGGCAGGAATCAGGCGGTCGGCAGAATGTCAGGTGGTCGGCACCCCGGGGTGCCGAC